>CAMKZP010000196.1 GCA_946477805.1 uncultured Enterobacter sp. | reverse complement strand
GTACAGTAATCTGGTCCTGAATAAATGACCAGATTACTGGGGATCCCTCAGCCCCTGGGGGGAGAGGGAACCGATCGAGCCCCTCTGGGGAGAGGGGGAAAGGATCAAAAGATTTTTGAGAACTTATCAATATTGCTGGCATCGTAGACGAACGGCTCGGCCATCGCTCCGTTGCCGTCGGCATCCAGCTTCACTTTGCCCAGTTTGCCCATGCTGGCCTCGCCTTTCGTCGCCGTGCCTTTTACCAGGTCATCCGCTAAATACGTGGCGGCGTAGCCCAGATCGATCGGGTTCCAGATGGCAAAGCTTTTGCTCGCGCCGGACTTCACCGCCCCCGCCATCTCGGACGGCAGGCCTAAACCGGTGACGTACACTTTGCCGATTTTCCCCTGGTCTTTTACCGCCTGCGCGGCGGCGACAATGCCGACGGACGACGGCGAGACGATCACTTTCAAATCAGGCCAGGTTTTCAGCAGGCCGACCGCTTCGCGGTAGCTTTTATCAGAGAGATCGTCCCCGTAGGCGACGGTCACCAGATTGACGGAGGGATACTGCGGCAGCACCTTTTTCATCTCCGCAATCCAGGTGTTCTGGTTGGTGGAGGTTGGCGTCGCGCTCAGTACCGCCACGTCGCCTTTCTCGACGTTCAGCGCCTTCAGCGCATCGGCGGCGAGCCTGACGTTGGTTTCGCCGATCAGGGCGTTATTGGACGGATTCAGGTGGATTTGACGCCCGGCTTTCGCCACCCCGGAATCCCACGACACAACCTTGATGCCGCGCTGCATCGCTTTTTTCAGCACCGGCACAACGGCATCCGGATCGTTCGCGGAAATGGCGATCGCATCCACGCCCTGGGCGATCAGCCCGTTCAGCACTTCGATCTGCGCTTCCGCCGTGGTGGTGGTCGGGCCGGTATAAATCACTTTTACATCGCCTAACTCTTTGGCCGCCTCCTGCGCGCCGACGTTCGCTGCTTCGAAGAATCCATTCCCTAAGGACTTCGCCACCAGGGCGATTTTCACTTCTGCTAAAGCGGAACCGGACAACGCCAGAGCGGCAACGGTGAGGATCAAGCTTGTCTTTATTTTCATTGCTTTTACTCCACTGACTTGAGTTAGTTGTAGGGATTGCAGGTGGTTTTCGCCCCGTCTCGGTGAGCGGGGCGCGATGTTTTTATGGGTACAGATCTAACGCGGACTGCATCGGGGTGACGCCAAAGCGTTTGCCCAGGGCGATCAGCTCCTCCCGGGTGATGGTCTGCTTCATGCCGCCCATGGAATAGACCTTCACCAGCACCTCCGCTGATTTCTCGGCGGTGTCGATCAGGCCGAAGGTTTCATCCAGCGTCGGGCCGCTGCCAAACACGCCGTGGAACGGCCACAGCACCAGCGAGTGCTTTTGCATATCTTTGGCGGTTGCCTGGCCGATCTCGTCGGTACCCGGCACCATCCACGGCAGAATGCCGACGCCGTCCGGGAACACCACCAGGCACTCGGTGCTGCCTTCCCACAGCTGGCGGGTGATGAAATCCGTGTCGTTTTTCAGCACGAAGGTGAGGGCAATCAGGTTGGTGGCGTGGCAGTGCATGATCACGCGGTCCTTGCCGCTGGTCGCCTTGATGCGCTCGCAGTGGGAGAGGAAGTGCGCCGGCAGCTCAGACGTTGGCACCGCCTCGTCCGTCAGCCCCCACAGAATGTGGTAGCCCGCGCCGTCGCTGTCCACTTTGACCACGCCGAGGTTGGCCTGCGGGTCGAGCTGGACGTTGCGGAAGAATTTGCCGGAGCCGGTGACGATAAACGGCGTGTTGGCGAGCAGCGGCATCGGCTGGCTCAGCGCGATATAGCGCGGCTTCTGGTGGAAATCGGCCGCGAAGGGCTCGATATCCGCGTCGTCCAGGCGCAGCGTCAGGTTGCCGCCGTTGCGTTCGTCCCAGCCTTTCAGCCAGGCGTCGGTGGTGGCTTTGATCATGCCCTGGACGAACCAGGATTGGGTGATGGTCTGCATAGTCTTCGTTTTCCAGTTATCGCGGTGAAGGTTTCCCCTCACCCCGGCCCTCTCCCACAGGGAGAGGGGGTAAAAGTTCCCTCTCCCTGTGGGAGAGGGTTAGGGTGAGGGGGCCGTTACCCGCGCTTGCTCAGCACGTCCTTTTCATACGCCCGCACGTTGTCCAGCCACTGGCTGCCCGCCGGGGCGTCGTGACGCTGGCAGTACATCTCCCACACCGCCTGCCACGGCAGGGATTTTTGCTCTTCCAGCAGCGCCAGACGCGCGGTGTAGTCGCCGTTTTCTTCCAGCTGCTTCAGCGCGGCAACGGGCTCCAGCAGCGCGCGCAGCAGGGCTTTCTTCATGTTGCGGGTGCCGATAACCCACGCCGCGATGCGGTTGATGGAGGCGTCGAAGAAATCGAGGCCGATGTGCACACGGTCGAACAGGTCGTGGCGGATGATTTCGCTGGCAATCGCCTGGGTTTCGTCATCCAGCAGGACCACGTGGTCGCTGTCCCAGCGCACCGGGCGGCTGACGTGCAGCAGCAGGCGCGGCACGTAGAGCATGGCGGCGGAGATTTTGTCGGAGATCACCTCCGTTGGGTGGAAGTGGCCGGCGTCCAGGCACAGCGCGGTCTGGCGGCTGGTGGCGTAACCCATGTAGAACTCGTTCGAGCCGACGGTGTAGCTCTCGGCGCCAATGCCGAACAGCTTGCTCTCTACGGCGTCGATGTGGTGCGCCGGATCCAGCTTTTCGCTGATGGCCTCATCCAGCGCGGCAAGCAGGCGCTGGCGCGGGGCCAGACGGTCGACGGTGATGTCCTTCATGCCGTCCGGGATCCAGATGTTCATCACCGACGGCGTGCCGAGCTGCTCGCCGAACCAGGCAGAGACGCGGCGGCTGGCCTTCACGTGGTCGATCCAGAACTGGCGGATGTCGTCGTCCGCGTGCGCAAGGGTAAAGCCGTCCGCGCTCAGCGGATGCGAGAAGCAGGAGGGGTTAAAGTCCAGCCCCAGCCTGTTGGCTTTCGCCCACTCCACCCAGTGCTTAAAGTGTTCCGGTTTGATCTCGTTTCGCGCCACCGGCTCGTCGGATTCGAGATAAATCGCGTGCAGGTTCAGGCGTTTTGGCCCCGGGATCAGGCTCAGAGCCAGCTCCAGGTCGGCGCGCAGTTCGGTCGCATTACGCGCTTTGCCCGGATAGTTACCCGTGGCCTGAATACCACCCGTCAGGGAACCGCCCGGGTTCTCGAAACCGGCGACGTCATCGCCCTGCCAGCAGTGCATGGAGACGGGCAGGCGGTCGAGCTGGCGCAGGGCCTCTTCGACATCCACGCCGACGGCGGCGAAACGCTGTTTTGCCAGGTCCCAGGCTTGTTCTAATTGAGTGGTCATGCGCAAAGCTCCTTAGTCAGTCGTTTTTGCTGAGACTGCGCCCGGTAGCGGGCAATCTCATGGCAGGGATTGGGTGTGAAGGTCGTCAGGCGGGTGTTGGCCGTGACCACCGAGCGGAAATCGTCAACGTTGGACAGTTCGTCCAGGGTCATCAACTGAATGCCGATGTTGCCGAGCGTGGAGGCCTCCACGGGGCCCGCCACCACGGTGATGCCGCAGGCGTCCGCGCACAGCTGGTTCAGCAGCCGGTTCTGGCAGCCGCCGCCCACGACGTGCAGCTGGCTGAACGGTTTACCGCGAAGGCTCGCCAGCTCGCTGAGGATGTCGGCGTACAGCAGGGCGAGGCTGTCAAAAATGCAGCGCGCCAGTTCCGCCGGGCTGGACGGCACCGGCTGCCCGGCCTCGACGCAGGCGGCCTGGATTTCGGCGCTCATGTGCGCCGGGTTGATAAAGCGGTCGTCGTTCGGGTTGATCAGGAAGGTGCAGGCCGCCAGCTTTTCGGTTTCGGCGATAAGCGCGGGCAGGTCTGTGATGCCCTGCTCTTTCAGCACCCGCTGGAGCAGCCACAGGCCCATGATGTTTTTCAGCACGCGGTAGCGGCCTTCGGCGCCCCCTTCGTTAGTGATGTTCGCCGCCATCGCCGCATCGCTGGTGTACGGCGTTTGGCTCTCAAATCCCATCAGCGACCAGGTGCCGGAGGAGAGGTAGGCCGCGTCTTTACCGGCAAGCGGCGAGGCGATGACCGCGCTGGCGGTGTCGTGGCTGGCGACGGCGACGACGGGAATTTCATTCCCCTGCGGGCAAATCCACTGACCGATCACGTTGCCGGGATGGGTCGGCGTGCCGAACCAGGAAGGCGAAGCGCCCGTCCAGGCCAGCAGGCCGTCGTCCCAGCTGTCGGTATTGATGTTCACCAGCTGGGTGGTGGTGGCGTTGGTGTATTCCCAGTTCAGATTCCCGGTCAGGCGATAGCTTAGGTAGTCCGGGATCAGCAGCGCGTGGGCCACGTTCGCGACCAGCTCCGGCTGCTGCTCGACCAGGGCGCGCAGCTGGTACAGCGTGTTGAACGGCAGAAACTGAATGCCGCTGCGCCCGTAGATGGTGTCCTTACCAAGCTGGGCGATGGCGTGCGCCATCAGTCCGTCGGTGCGGCTATCGCGGTAGGAGACGGGCAGGCCGACGCGCTCGCCGTTAGCGTCCAGCAGCACGTAGTCCACGCCCCAGGTATCAATGCCGATGCTGTCGATGCGAATGCCGTCGTTACAGACGTTATGTAAACCGGTGCGGATCTCCGCTTCCAGAGCGTCAATATCCCAGGTCTCAAAACCGTCCTGCTTTTGCAGGCAGTTGGCGAAACGGTGCATTTCGCGAAGCGAAAGCGTGCGTGAGGTACAGTCCCAGGTGGCGAGCATTACGCGGCCGCTGGATGCGCCTAAATCGACGGCCACACAATGGCGAAAAGTCATGGTCGGGTCCTTTCTTAAGTCATTAGCGACGAGTGTAGGAAAGGGAAGAAAAAGTCACCTTCTCGCCACTGACAGCCCAAATCCCGCGCTGGCAAGAAAGCAAAGGTGAACGTGAGGGAGTTCACAGTTTCCAGTCATGACGGGGTTTTCAGGCAGTGTGACGCTTGCCGCATTTCCCGATCTTTCCGCCTGTTTCTTGAAAAATGGACAGCTTTTGCGAGGTTTGCTGCCGAAAATTTAAGGTGAGCGTGACGGGCCTTAATTACTATTTTGAGAACATTTCTCATTGGTGGGGGCCGTTATGACCGTACTGCACAGCGTGGATTTTTTTCCTTCGGGAAGTTCGCCCGTCGCGATTGAGCCGCGGCTCCCTCAGGCCGCGTTTCCGGAGCATCATCATGATTTCCATGAGATTGTGATTGTCGAGCACGGCACGGGGATCCACGTGTTTAACGGCCAGCCTTACACCATTAGCGGCGGCACGGTGTGCTTTGTGCGCGACCACGACAGGCACCTGTATGAACATACCGACAACCTGTGTCTGACCAACGTGCTCTATCGTTCGCCGGACGCGTTCCAGTTCCTTTCGGGGCTAAACCAGCTCCTGCCGCAGGAGAAGGACGGGCACTACCCGTCGCACTGGCGGGTGAACCAGTCTACGCTGCAGCAGGTGCGGCAGCTGGTGGGCCAGATGGAGCAGAGCGAAGACGGGCAGGAGACGCACGCCGTCGCCACCCGCGAGCTGCTGTTTATGCAGCTGCTGGTACTGCTGCGCCGCAGCAGCCTGGTGGAGGGGCTGGATAATAACGACGCGCGGCTGAACCAGCTGGTGGCCTGGCTGGAGGAGCATTTCGCCGAAGATATCTGCTGGGAAACGCTGGCGGATAATTTTTCGCTCTCGCTGCGCACCCTGCATCGCCAGCTCAAACAGCAGACCGGCCTCACGCCGCAGCGCTATCTTAACCGTCTGCGGTTAATCAAAGCGCGTCACCTGTTGCGCCATACTGACGAAAGCGTCACGGATATCGCCTATCGCTGCGGATTCGGCGACAGTAACCACTTTTCGACGCTTTTTCGCCGGGAGTTTAGCTGGTCACCGCGCGAAATACGCCAGGGTAAAGACGCGTTGCTTCAGTAACGCGAGGGCAGTCACCGTTTTTATGGCGCAAACAGGCTAATAATGTTCGGTTATTTGCCGTAGAGGTCGTGGTGTGGCTGCACAGTTAATCCTTCGCAAAGATGATTTTTTTGCCTCCGCGGGTCAGGCCGTGGCGGTGGCCGACCGCTACCCGCAAAACGTCTTTGCCGAGCATACCCACGAGTTTTGCGAGCTGGTGCTGGTATGGCGCGGCAACGGCCTGCACGTTCTCAATGACCGGCCCTACCGCATCACCCGCGGCGATCTGTTCTACATCCGCGCGGAAGATAAACACTCCTACGCCTCGGTGAACGATCTGGTGCTGCAGAACGTCATCTACTGTCCGGACAGGCTGAAGCTCAACGTCGACTGGGCCGCGAACATTCCGGGTTTTTTGAATGCGACGGGAACGCCGCACTGGCGCTTAAGCAGCAACGGTATGGCCCAGGTGCGGCAGGTGATCTCTTTGCTGGAGCAGGAGAGCCAGAAGAGCGATCCCGTCGCTCACCCGATGGCGGAGCTGCTTTTCGCCCAGCTGGTGATGACGCTGCAACGCCATCGTTACGCCACCGATAACCCCTCCGCTACCGCTCAGGAAGCGCTGCTGGATAAGCTCATCACCACGCTTGCGGGCAGCCTGAACAAAAGCTTCGTGCTGGAGAAATTCTGCGAGGCGGAGCAGTGTAGCGAGCGCGCGCTGCGCCAGCAGTTCCGCACCCAGACGGGGATGACGGTGAACCATTACCTGCGCCAGCTGCGCATTTGCCACGCCCAGTATCTGCTGCAGCATACGGAGCTGATGGTGAGTGAAGTGTCGATGCGCTGCGGCTTTGAGGACAGTAACTACTTTTCGGTGGTGTTTAACCGCGAGGTGGGGATGACGCCGGTTCAGTGGCGTCATCGCAGTCGAAAGGCGGCGTGATCAGTTCGCCATGCCGAGGCCGACGATGTTGGCGGCAATAATAATCACCACGCAGCCCAGGCTCTGTCTCTTATACACATCTGACGCTGCCGACGACTAGTCGAGTGTAGA
>CAMKZP010000195.1 GCA_946477805.1 uncultured Enterobacter sp. | reverse complement strand
CCTTCACCCTGTGGGGAAAAACGGTGACGACTACGGGGCGGCAAGTCTGGTCGTACGAGTATTTTCTTACGCCTGTTAATGGGACCGCTACCACGGAGGGGGGTGACAATGTTTAGCGCCGTTGTATTCGATCTGGATGGGGTGATCGCCGACACCGCCCATCTGCATTTTCTGGCCTGGCGTAGCGTGGCGCAGGAAATTGGCATCACGATTGATGAACGCTTCAACGAAGAGCTGAAAGGGATCAGCCGCATGGATTCGCTGCAGCGGATCCTGCGCCACGGTGGCAAAGAAGGGGAGTTTATCGACAGGCAGTGCCTGGCCCTCGCCGGTAAGAAAAACGATCTCTACGTTCAGTCTCTGGCGTCGCTGACGCAAGCCGCCATGCTGCCGGGCATACGCGAGGTACTGGCTGAGATCCGTGCCGCGAACGTCAAAATTGGTCTGGCCTCCGTATCCCTCAATGCCCCGGTCATTCTGCACGCGCTGGGCATCCACGGGGCATTTGATTTTTGCGCCGATGCGTCCCGGATCCTCTGCTCTAAGCCGGACCCGGAGATTTTCCTGGCGGCCTGCGCGGGGCTCAACGTTCGCCCTGAAGAGGCCATCGGTATCGAAGATGCCGCCGCAGGCGTAGAGGCAATCAACGCGGCGGGTATGCTGTCGGTGGGCATTGGGCCCGGCCTGAGCCACGCGGCGCTACAACTTCATTCAACGCGGGAACTCACCTGGAAATGCCTCACCGATTTCTGGGCCTCGCGGTCTGCACTGGAAAGGAATTAACAATGGCTCAACTCTCCCTGAAACATATTCAGAAAATCTACGATAACCAGGTTCACGTGGTGAAGGATTTCAACCTCGAGATCGAAGACAAGGAGTTTATCGTTTTCGTGGGGCCATCGGGCTGCGGTAAATCCACCACCCTGCGCATGATCGCCGGGCTGGAGGAGATCAGCGGCGGAGAGCTGTTGATTGACGGCGTGTGCATGAACGACGTGCCCGCGAAGTCCCGCGACATCGCCATGGTTTTCCAGAACTACGCGCTCTATCCGCACATGACGGTCTACGAGAACATGGCGTTTGGCCTCAGGATGCAAAAAATTGCGCCTGCGGTCATCGAGGAGCGGGTTAGCTGGGCGGCGCAAATCCTCGGCCTGCGCGACTATCTCACGCGTAAACCGGGCGCGCTGTCCGGCGGCCAGCGTCAGCGCGTGGCGCTAGGCAGGGCAATTGTCCGCGAGGCGGGGGTATTCCTGATGGATGAACCGCTCTCCAACCTGGATGCCAAGCTTCGTGTACAGATGCGCGCCGAAATCAGCAAGCTTCACCAGAAGCTCAACACTACCATGATTTACGTAACGCATGATCAGACCGAGGCCATGACCATGGCGACCCGGATCGTCATCCTCAAGGATGGCTTCATTCAGCAGGTAGGGGCGCCAAAACAGGTCTATAACGAACCCGCAAACATGTTTGTGGCGGGCTTCATCGGCTCGCCCTCCATGAACTTCATTCGCGGTGCAATAGACGACGGCTACTTTGTAACGGAAACGCTGCGTCTGCCTGTTCCGCAAGACAAGCTCTCGGCGCTTAACGCCATGGGTTATCAGCGTAAGGCCGTGGTGTTTGGGATCCGGCCGGAGGACATTTTCACACCGCAGGGCGAGGGTGAAACCGTGCCGGCGAAAGTCAGCGTTGCAGAGCTGACCGGAGCGGAGTTTATGCTCTATGCCACCGTTGGAGGCCATGAGCTGGTCGTCCGCGCGGGGGCCGCAAATGACTATGCGGCGGGAGATAATATCGGTATCCAGTTTGATATGAATAAGTGCCATTTCTTCGACGCGGAAACAGAAGCGGCTATTAGATAAGAAAGGTGTTCGCCGGGAATAGATATTCCCGGTTTTTTGTTTGTAACTTATAAAGGGAATATTTTAATGAGTACTCTACTAAAAAGTGCTGCGCTCGTGCTGTGCGCAGGGGTTAGCTACGCGCAGGCAACAGAGACGGCAAAACACTGGGACTTCAATATTGGTGCCATGTATGAAATTGAAAACGTCGAAGGACAAGGCGACGATAAAGACGGATTATATGAACCCTCCGTGTGGTTTAATGCCACATGGGATGCATGGACAATATCAATGGCCATGTATCAGGAAGGCCCGGTAGATTACAGCAGCATGACGCGCGGAACCTATTTCGATCGTCCTGAGTTCGAATTACGCTACCGCTTTATTGGCACCGACGATTTTACGCTCGGGCTGACCGGCGGCTTCCGTAATTATGGCTATCATTTTAAAGATGAGCACGGTGCAAAAGACGGAAGCGCGAATATGCAGCGCTATAAAATCCAGCCTGACTGGGATATTAAATTAACCGACGACTGGCGTTTCGGCGGCTGGTTCGCCATGTATCAGTTTGCAAACGACCTGGAAAAAACAGGTTATTCCGACAGCCGCGTCGAAACGGAAACGGGCTTTACCTGGACGATCAATGAAACCTTTGCGGCCAGGGTAAATTACTACCTTGAGCGCGGCTTTAATATGGACAGTTCACGGAATAACGGCGAGTTTTCCACGCAGGAGATCCGCGCCTATCTGCCCGTTTCGTTAGGTCAGACGACGCTTACGCCTTATACCCGTCTGGGGCTTGACCGCTGGTCAAACTGGGACTGGCGCGACGATCCGGACCGCGAAGGCCACGATTTCAACCGTCTTGGCCTGCTGTACGCCTACGATTTCAACAACGGTCTCTCCATGACGCTCGAGTACGCCTACGAGTGGGAGAACCACGATGAAGGCGACAGCGATCGCTTCCACTATGCTGGCGTAGGCGTGAACTACGCGTTCTGAGGAGCACTAAATCAGGGGCCGATGGCCCCTGATGTTAGCGAAGTGAATCAGCGAACATAAAGTGGGTATCAACCAGCACGTTATGTTCGGCAGGTTCACCGGCGATGCACTTAAACAGAAGGTCGCAACTCTCTTCACCCAGCCTGCGCGTCGGGATATCAAACCCGCCGGGCGCAGGCGTCAAGATAAGAGACAGCATCGGGTCGCTGTAGCCCGCAACGGCCAGCTGCTCGGGGATCATCACATTCAACTCATCCGCCGCGCGATAAAGGCTGAGCAGCTTCATGCTGTCTGTCGCAAACACCGCGTCGGGCGGTGTCGGCGAGGAGAGCAACTGAACGGCTGCCGCCAGCGCGCTCTCATGGGTATAGCCGCCATCAATGATCCACGCCGGGTTTGGCGCAATATGATGTTTTTCCAGGCTCGCTTTATAGCCCGCCAGGCGGTCAATTGAAACATGATAATCAAGCGGCGCATGCAGGCAGGCAATTTTACGACGGCCATGGGCGATGAAGTTATCCATCAGCGTGACGCTGTCACGGAAATTATCCGTATCAACGGAGTAGATATTCTGGAAATCACCTTCAACTTTGCCGATGACAACAACCGGCACGCCGTACGTATCCAGCGTTGAGAAAAAGGATTCATTAGCTGGCGAACTCAGCATGATGATCCCTTTAATCATTTTTTGTTTTATTTTACTCACGCATTTCAGCAGGTCGTCTTCGCTGCTTTTAGAGGTCTGTAAAATAACGTCGAAACCTTTTTCTTCTGCTTTCGCCGTAATGGCATGAAGAACGTCAGAGAAAAAAGGATTGCCGGCCGTGGTTTTGGTTGAGCGGGTAGAAATAACCATAATGGCGTCAAAGCCCGAAGAGGTCAGGGCGCGAGCCAGCTTATTCGGTTGATAATTTAATTCTTCAATCGCCTTCAACACTTTTTCGCGCGCTTCAGGGGAGATATTCGTTTGCTTATTCAGTACTCGGGACACGGTTGATTTCGAAACGCCAGCAACCCGTGCAATATCATAGATGGTGGGTGACATACACCTTACTCACTCCAGACAGCAATGAGGTCATCTTACTGGAGAAAAAACGGCAATGGCAATAATTAAGAATTGTTAATCAACGATCTGCCCCCATTTCCTGTATTCTGGGACGACTCATTCAGGCCTTCAGGCAAAAAGGGACGGCGATGAAGCGACTTAAAAACGAACTGAACTCTTTGGTAAACCGCGGCGTTGACCGCCATCTGCGTCTTGCGGTCACCGGGCTGAGCCGCAGCGGGAAGACGGCGTTTATCACGGCGATGGTGAACCAGTTGCTGAACCTGCATGCCGGTGCGCGGCTGCCGCTGCTGAGCGCCGTGCGAGAAGAGCGCCTGCTGGGCGTGAAGCGCGTTCCCCAACGTGACTTCGGTATTCCCCGGTTTACCTATGATGAGGGTCTGGCCCAGCTGTATGGCGATCCCCCCATCTGGCCCACGCCCACCCGGGGCGTGAGCGAAATTCGCCTTGCGCTGCGTTTTCGATCTAACGAATCCCTGATGCGCCACTTCAAGGGAACCCCCCCGCTGTACCTGGAGATCGTGGATTATCCCGGCGAGTGGCTGCTTGATTTACCGATGCTGGCGCAGGATTACCTGAGCTGGTCCCGGCAGATGACCGGCCTGCTGCAGGGGCAACGTGCGGCGTGGTCAGCGAAATGGCGCGCACTCTGCGAGGGGCTCGACCCGCTTGCGCCTGCGGATGAAAACCGTCTGGCCGCCATCGCGCAGGCCTGGACAGACTACCTGCACCAGTGCAAGCAGGAGGGGCTGCATTTTATTCAGCCGGGTCGCTTTGTTCTGCCGGGAGATTTGGCCGGGGCGCCCGCGCTGCAGTTTTTCCCGTGGCCGGACGTCGACGGCATCGGTGAATCAAAGCTGGCGCAGGCGGACAAACACACCAACGCCGGTATGCTCCGCGAGCGTTATAACTACTACTGCGAAAAAGTGGTGAAGGGCTTTTACAAGAACCACTTCCTGCGCTTCGATCGCCAGATTGTGCTGGTGGACTGCCTGCAGCCGCTCAACAGCGGTCCACAGGCGTTCAACGACATGCGCCTGGCCCTGACGCAGCTGATGCAAAGTTTTCACTACGGGCAGCGGACGCTGTTCCGCCGCCTGTTTTCACCGGTTATCGATAAGCTGCTCTTTGCCGCCACCAAGGCGGACCATGTCACGGTCGATCAGCACGGGAATATGGTGTCATTGCTCCAGCAGCTGGTCCAGGATGCCTGGCAAAACGCGGCATTTGAAGGGATCGGCATGGATTGCCTGGGGCTGGCGTCGGTGCAGGCCACGCAGAGCGGGCTGATAGACGTTAACGGCGAAAAAATCCCGGCGCTGCGCGGCCATCGCCTGAGCGACGGCGAGCCGCTCACGGTTTATCCCGGCGAAGTGCCGTCCCGTCTGCCGGGCCAGGCGTTCTGGCAAAAGCAGGGTTTTCAGTTTGAAGCGTTCCGACCGCAGGTCATGAACGTCGACCAGCCCTTGCCGCACATTCGTCTGGATGCAGCACTCGAGTTTTTGATTGGAGATAAATTACGATGACGGAACCGTTGAAACCGCGCGTGGACTTCACCGGCCAGCTTGAACAGGAGCAGCCGGAGGCCTTTAAAACGGCACAGACCTTCACCGACAGCCAGGCGGAGCATTTTGCCCCGGCGCTCGCCGATGCGGGGCTTGTTGAAGAGGGCCAGGCAGAAGCGGTAGTCGAAGCCGCGCTCAGGCCTAAACGCAGCCTGTGGCGTAAGATGGTCACCGCCGGGCTGGCCCTGTTTGGCGTCAGCGTTATCGGACAGGGCGTGCAGTGGGGCATGAACGCCTGGCAAACTCAGGACTGGGTGGCGATGGGGGGATGCGCTGCCGGGGCGCTTATTATCGGCGCTGGCGTGGGGTCGGTGGCGACAGAGTGGCGTCGCCTGTGGCGCCTGCGCCAGCGCGCGCACGAGCGGGATGAAGCTCGCGATCTGCTTCACAGCCACGGGACCGGAAAAGGCCGTGCCTTTTGCGAGAAGCTGGCGAGCCAGGCCGGAATTGACCAGTCCCACCCGGCGCTGCAGCGCTGGTACGCCGCTATTCACGAGACGCAAAACGACCGCGAGATCGTCACGCTCTACTCCCATATTGTGCAGCCCGTACTGGACGCGCAGGCGCGCCGTGAGATTAGCCGCTCGGCCGCTGAATCCACCCTTATGATTGCCGTCAGCCCGCTGGCGCTGGTGGATATGGCCTTCATCGCCTGGCGTAACCTGCGCCTGATCAACCGTATTGCAAATCTGTACGGCATCGAGCTTGGCTATTACAGCCGCCTGCGGCTGTTCAGGCTGGTCCTGCTGAACATTGCCTTTGCCGGTGCCAGCGAGCTGGTGCGGGAGGTGGGCATGGACTGGATGTCGCAGGATCTCGCGGCGCGACTTTCTGCTCGTGCGGCGCAGGGCATCGGGGCGGGCCTGCTGACCGCACGGCTCGGCATTAAGGCGATGGAGGTGTGTCGGCCGCTACCCTGGATCGACGGGGATAAGCCGCGCCTGGGGGATTTCCGCCGCGAGCTGATTGGTCAGCTCAAAGAGTCGCTCAATAAAAAACCGACGCAGTGAGGATTTGTTTACTATTCGTGCGGGCTGTCAATATTTGTTGACAGCCATCTTCCCGATTGCCGTGTTCTGACATATCCTTTCAAGGTTACTGGCTTAAAACGGTGAATTTCCCATGCGTCTGGAAGTCTTTTGTGAAGACCGTCTCGGTCTGACCCGCGAGTTACTCGATCTTCTTGTTTTACGTAGCATTGATTTACGTGGCATTGAGATCGACCCCGTCGGGCGAATTTACCTCAATTTTGCCGAAATTGAATTTAATACCTTCAGCAGCCTGATGGCGGAAATCCGCCGTATCGCTGGCGTTACGGATGTACGCACTATTCCCTGGATGCCGTCCGAGCGCGAACATCTGGCGCTGAGCGCGCTGTTAGAAGCCATGCCGGAGCCGTTCCTGTCACTGGATCTGAAAAGCAAGGTGGAGCGCGTCAATCAGGCGAGCTGCCAGCTCTTCGCCCAGAGCCAGGAGAAGCTCGGCACTCACCATGCCACGCAGCTGATCCCCGGCTTCAATTCTGTCTCTTATACACATCTGACGCTGCCGACGACTA
>CAMKZP010000194.1 GCA_946477805.1 uncultured Enterobacter sp. | reverse complement strand
AACCTGACCTGCAGGTGAAACTGATTCCAATCACCTCGCAGAACCGTATTCCACTGCTGCAAAACGGCACCTTTGACTTCGAGTGTGGTTCCACCACTAACAACCTCGAGCGTCAAAAACAGGCCGCCTTCTCAGATACCATCTTTGTGGTGGGTACGCGTCTGTTAACCAAAAAAGGCGGCGACATCAAAGATTTTGCTGACCTGAAAGGCAAAGCGGTCGTTGTTACGTCCGGCACCACGTCTGAAGTGCTGCTGCACAAGCTGAACGACGAGAAGAAAATGGACATGCGCATCATCAGCGCGAAAGACCACGGCGACTCCTTCCGTACCCTGGAAAGCGGTCGTGCAGTGGCGTTTATGATGGATGACGCCCTGCTGGCGGGCGAACGTGCGAAAGCGAAGAAACCAGACAACTGGGAAATCGTAGGCACCGCGCAGTCGAAAGAAGCTTACGGCTGTATGCTGCGCAAAGACGACGCCGACTTTAAGAAACTGATCGATGAGACCATCGCGTCGAAACAAACCTCTGGCGAAGCGGAAAAATGGTTTGATAAGTGGTTCAAAAACCCGATTCCGCCTAAAAATCTCAACATGAACTTCGAACTGTCTGACGACATGAAGGCGCTGTTCAAAACGCCAAACGATAAAGCTCTTAACTAATTAGAACGACAGGGGCGGGATCTCCTGCCCTCTCGATTGTCGGGAAGCATGGACAGACTATACGCGGAGTGGTCGTTCCCCACTCCGCGCGAAAATGAGCTTCTCACCAATCTTCGAGGGTAGCGCTGCTACCCTTTTTTTTCTGGAGTTTATTATGTCAATTGACTGGAACTGGGGCATCTTTCTGCAACAAGCCCCGTTCGGCAACACCACCTATCTTGGCTGGCTGTGGAGCGGCTTTCAGGTCACCGTTGCGTTATCGATAACGGCGTGGATTATCGCGTTTCTTGTCGGTTCGCTGTTCGGTATTCTGCGCACCGTTCCCAACCGTTTTCTCTCCTCACTCGGCACCCTTTATGTGGAACTGTTCCGTAACGTTCCGCTGATCGTGCAGTTCTTTACCTGGTATCTGGTCATCCCGGAACTGCTGCCGGAAAATATCGGCATGTGGTTCAAGGCCGAGCTGGATCCTAATGTCCAGTTCTTTGTCTCTTCCATGCTGTGCCTGGGCCTGTTTACGGCTGCGCGCGTCTGCGAGCAGGTGCGAGCCGCCATTCAGTCTCTGCCGCGCGGGCAAAAGAATGCCGCGCTGGCAATGGGGCTGACGCTGCCGCAGGCCTACCGCTACGTGCTGCTGCCAAACGCCTATCGCGTTATCGTACCGCCGATGACCTCAGAGATGATGAACCTGGTGAAGAACTCGGCCATCGCCTCAACCATCGGTCTGGTGGATATGGCGGCGCAGGCCGGCAAGCTGCTGGATTACTCCGCGCACGCGTGGGAATCCTTCACGGCCATCACGCTCGCGTATGTTCTGATTAACGCTTTCATCATGCTGGTGATGAACCTGGTTGAACGCAAAACTCGCCTGCCGGGCAATCTGGGAGGTAAGTAATGTACGAGTTTGACTGGAGTTCCATTGTTCCATCCCTGCCATACCTGCTTGATGGCCTGCTGATCACCTTAAAAATCACGGTGATTGCCATCATTATCGGCATTGTCTGGGGCACCCTGCTGGCGGTGATGCGCCTGTCGAGCTTTAAGCCGCTCGCCTGGTTTGCGACCGCCTACGTCAACGTCTTCCGCTCCATTCCGCTGGTAATGGTGCTGCTGTGGTTTTACCTGATAGTTCCCGGCTTTCTGCAAAACGTGCTGGGGCTGTCGCCAAAAACCGATATCCGCTTGATCTCGGCGATGGTGGCGTTCTCAATGTTCGAGGCCGCTTACTATTCGGAAATTATCCGCGCGGGTATTCAGAGCATCTCCCGCGGGCAGTCCAGCGCGGCGCTGGCGCTGGGGATGACGCACTGGCAGTCAATGAAGCTCATTATTCTGCCGCAGGCGTTTCGCGCCATGGTGCCTCTCCTGCTGACCCAGGGCATCGTACTGTTCCAGGATACGTCGCTGGTTTACGTGCTGAGCCTGGCAGACTTCTTCCGCACCGCGTCCACCATTGGCGAGCGTGACGGTACGCAGGTCGAGATGGTGCTCTTTGCAGGCGGGGTCTATTTTGTGATTAGTTTAAGCGCGTCGCTGTTGGTCAGCTGGCTGAAGAAAAGGACTGTATAATGATTTCCCTGAAAAATGTTTCTAAATGGTATGGGCACTTTCAGGTGCTGACCGACTGCTCCACCGAAGTCAAAAAAGGCGATGTGGTCGTTGTTTGTGGGCCGTCAGGTTCAGGTAAGTCAACGCTGATCAAAACCGTTAACGGCCTGGAGCCGGTGCAGCAGGGCGAAATTGTCGTTAACGGCACCAAAGTTAACGACAAAAAAACCAACCTGGCCCAGCTTCGCTCGCACGTCGGCATGGTGTTCCAGCATTTTGAACTGTTCCCGCACCTCTCAATTATTGAGAACCTGACGCTGGCGCAGGTGAAGGTACTCAAGCGTGATAAAAAAGCGGCGCGCGAGAAAGGGCTGAAATTACTGGAACGCGTGGGGCTTTCCGCGCATGCCGATAAGTTCCCGGCCCAGCTTTCCGGCGGCCAGCAGCAGCGTGTGGCAATCGCCCGCGCGCTGTGCATGGATCCGGTCGCGATGCTGTTCGACGAGCCCACCTCGGCGCTCGACCCAGAAATGATCAACGAAGTGCTGGACGTTATGGTCGAGCTGGCGCACGAAGGGATGACCATGATGGTGGTGACCCACGAGATGGGCTTCGCCCGGAAAGTGGCCAACCGCGTGATCTTCATGGACGAGGGGAAAATTGTTGAAGACTCACCGAAAGAAGAGTTCTTCGCCAACCCGAAATCTGAACGCGCCAAAGACTTCCTCGCCAAAATACTGCATTAATCCTCCCGGTGCGCAATCTGCGGATTGCGCACTGCCTCACGCTTTCGCTCGCTCCCTCTCGTCATCATCACGCTGCAGCGTTAACCTTGTCACAAAATAACGCCAGGAATGGAGAACCCTATGGCACAGCCGATTATTTTCGATTGCGATCCGGGTCATGACGACGCGATAGCCCTTGTCCTCGCTCTTGCCTCCCCCGAGCTGGACGTCAAGGCCGTTACCTCATCCGCCGGAAACCAGACGCCGGACAAAACCCTGCGTAACGTCCTGCGCATGCTGACGCTGTTGAACCGTAGCGATATCCCGGTGGCAGGCGGCGCGACTAAGCCCCTGATGCGCGAGCTGATCATCGCCGACAACGTCCACGGCGAAAGCGGGCTGGACGGCCCTGCACTGCCGGAACCGGGTTTCGCACCGCAAAACTGCACCGCCGTTGAGCTGATGGCGAAGATACTGCGTGAAAGCGCAGAGCCCGTGACGCTGGTGGCGACCGGCCCGCAGACCAACGTTGCGCTGCTGCTGAACGGCCATCCTGAGCTGCATAAAAAAATTGCCCGTATTGTGATAATGGGCGGCGCGATGGGGCTGGGAAACTGGACGCCTGCAGCCGAGTTCAACATTTTTGTCGATCCCGAGGCCGCTGAGATTGTCTTTCAGTCCGGCTTACCGGTTGTGATGGCGGGGCTGGACGTTACCCACCGCGCGCAGATTATGGCGGACGATATCGAGCGCTTTCGCGCTATCGACAACCCGGTCGCCACCACGGTGGCCGAGCTGCTGGACTTCTTTATGGAGTATCACAAAGCCGAGAAGTGGGGCTTCCACGGCGCGCCGCTGCATGACCCCTGCACCATCGCCTGGCTGCTTAAGCCGGAGATGTTTACCACGGTGGACAGATGGGTCGGCGTCGAAACGCAGGGGAAATATACCCAGGGGATGACGGTCGTGGATTATTACTCGCTGACGGGGAACACGCCGAATACCACGGTGATGGTGGATATCGATCGTCAAGCGTTTGTGGATTTGCTGGCGGAAAGGCTGGGGTACTACAGTGCGGCCTGATGCCCTCACCCCGCCCTCTCCCTGTGGGAGAGGGAGCAAACACCAAAAACGGCAACGGGGTTGCCGTTTTGCTTTTACCTAGGGTTCAAACGGTCGACGCTGGAACTGGTCGTGCCCGCATTTCGGACACAGCGGCAGCACGTCCGGCGTGTATACCGCAATATGGTGATGGCACTTCTCACAGACCAGGTTGCCCAGCCCCACCACTTCACCGCTCTGATAGACGCCATGGTGGTTTAAATCCTGAAAAACTTCGCGCCACTCCAGCTGGGTTTTATCGGTGATGTCCGCCAGCTCCTGCCACAGGCTCTCTTTAATCACCCGCATAAAGACGCTGTCAGCGATTTCGTCCTGGCTCTCTTCGTAGCTACGCGCAAACTCTTCCAGGTCGCGGCGCACCGCGCGCGTCACCTCTTCCACTTCGGTTCGCGTTAACTCACCCGTTTGCGTTACTCGTGCCCGAGCCTGTTCCACCAGGGCATCGATGTCACGCTCCCCATTACGCAGCCGTTCCGTCAGTGTCGCTACCAGTTCGCGGTAAAATTGAGCAACCTTGTTCATCATTTTGCCTCCCGGGTAAGTAACTCTCTCTAATGATAGACCTTATTTCGCCGCCGCTTTGTCAGGTGTAGCACAGACCCGGTAAATTCCTGCAAAGGGCATTTGTGCTAAAGGCTGTTTTGACGCGGGCGTTTGGGCTATGCTATGCGGATCTGAATCACCACATCCATTGGCTACATTTGTAGCTGTATTGAAAACAGGACCACTGGCTGCCATGCAAGAGCAATACCGCCCGGAAGAGATAGAATCAAAAGTCCAGCAACACTGGGACGAGAAGCGCACCTTCGAAGTGACCGAAGACGAGAGCAAAGAGAAGTATTACTGCCTGTCGATGCTTCCCTATCCTTCTGGTCGACTACATATGGGCCACGTGCGTAACTACACCATCGGTGACGTGATTGCGCGCTACCAGCGAATGCTGGGCAAAAACGTTCTGCAGCCCATCGGCTGGGATGCGTTCGGCCTGCCAGCAGAAGGCGCGGCGGTTAAGAACAATACGGCTCCAGCCCCCTGGACGTACGACAACATCGCGTACATGAAAAACCAGCTCAAAATGCTGGGCTTTGGCTACGACTGGAGCCGCGAGCTGGCGACCTGCACCCCTGAGTATTACCGCTGGGAGCAGAAATTCTTCACCGAGCTGTACAAAAAAGGCCTGGTGTACAAGAAAACGTCTGCCGTTAACTGGTGCCCGAACGATCAGACCGTTCTGGCGAACGAACAGGTCATCGACGGCTGCTGCTGGCGCTGCGACACGAAAGTTGAGCGTAAAGAGATCCCGCAGTGGTTTATCAAAATCACCGCCTACGCTGACGAGCTGCTGAACGATCTGGATAACCTGGATCACTGGCCTGATACCGTTAAGACCATGCAGCGCAACTGGATCGGGCGTTCTGAAGGTGTGGAAATCACCTTTAACGTTGAGCATTACGATCTGCCGCTGACGGTGTACACCACCCGTCCGGACACCTTCATGGGTGCGACCTACCTGGCCGTCGCCGCGGGTCACCCTCTGGCGCAGAAAGCCGCGGAGAATAATCCTGAGCTGGCAGCCTTCATCGACGAATGCCGCAACACCAAAGTCGCGGAAGCCGACATGGCAACGATGGAGAAAAAAGGCGTCGCGACAGGCTTCTTTGCTAAACATCCGCTGACGGGTGAAGCTATCCCCGTCTGGGCGGCAAACTTTGTTCTGATGGAATACGGCACGGGCGCAGTGATGGCCGTTCCGGGTCACGATCAGCGCGACTACGAGTTTGCCACCAAATATGGCCTGAACATTAAGCCGGTGATCCTTGCCGCAGACGGTTCAGAGCCAGACCTGTCAGAGCAAGCGCTGACCGAAAAAGGCACGCTGTTCAACTCCGGTGAATTCAACGGCTTGAGCTTCGAAGAGGGCTTCAACGCCATTGCCGATAAGCTGGCCTCGCTTGGCGTGGGCGAGCGTAAAGTCAATTATCGCCTGCGCGACTGGGGCGTTTCCCGTCAGCGCTACTGGGGCGCGCCAATTCCAATGGTGACGCTGGAAGACGGCACCGTGCTGCCAACGCCCGAAGATCAGCTCCCGGTGATCCTGCCGGAAGACGTGGTCATGGACGGTATCACCAGCCCGATCAAAGCCGATCCTGAGTGGGCAAAAACCACCGTCAACGGCCAGCCAGCGCTGCGTGAAACCGACACCTTTGACACCTTCATGGAGTCCTCCTGGTATTATGCGCGCTACACCTGCCCGCAGTACCAGGAAGGAATGCTGGATCCCGAGGCGGCGAACTACTGGCTGCCGGTTGATATTTACATTGGCGGTATCGAACACGCCATCATGCACCTGCTTTACTTCCGCTTCTTCCACAAGTTGATGCGCGATGCTGGCATGGTGAACTCCGATGAGCCTGCGAAACAGCTGCTGTGTCAGGGCATGGTTCTGGCGGATGCGTTCTATTACGTCGGTGCGAACGGCGAGCGTAACTGGGTTTCTCCGGTTGACGCCATTGTTGAACGTGACGAGAAAGGCCGCATTGTTAAGGCGAAAGACGCCGAAGGTCATGAACTGGTCTACACCGGCATGAGCAAGATGTCCAAGTCCAAAAACAACGGCATCGACCCGCAGGTGATGGTTGAGCGTTACGGCGCTGATACCGTGCGTCTGTTCATGATGTTTGCCTCTCCGGCGGATATGACCCTGGAGTGGCAGGAATCAGGCGTTGAAGGGGCTAACCGCTTCCTGAAACGCGTCTGGAAACTGGTTTATGAGCATACCTCTCAGGGCGATGCGCCGGCGCTGAACGCCGCTGCGCTCTCTGAAGACCAGCAGGCGCTGCGTCGTGATGTTCATAAAACGATTGCGAAAGTCACCGATGATATTGGTCGCCGTCAGACCTTCAATACCGCAATTGCGGCTATTATGGAACTGATGAACCTGTCTCTTATACACATCTCCGAGCCCACGAGACAGGCAGAAATCTC
>CAMKZP010000193.1 GCA_946477805.1 uncultured Enterobacter sp. | reverse complement strand
ATATCTACAGTTTTGTTATTTCTTAAGTGAAATTTCCATTGTCATAAAACTGTCATAATTCGTACATTTATCTGTCACTTCTTTGTCCTATTTTGCTCATCGTAGCCACTTAAACAATGATTTACGAAATCCTTGCAGGAGACATTATGAAAGTTATGCGTACCACTGTCGCAACTGTTGTCGCCGCGACCTTATCGATGAGCGCTTTCTCTGCATTTGCAGCAGCAAGCCTGACTGGCGCTGGTGCAACCTTCCCTGCGCCGGTGTATGCCAAATGGGCAGATACCTACCAGAAAGAGACCGGTAATAAGGTTAACTATCAGGGTATCGGCTCCTCCGGTGGCGTAAAACAAATTACCGCTAATACCGTTGATTTCGGCGCGTCAGATGCCCCACTGTCTGATGAAAAACTGAATCAGGAAGGCCTGTTCCAGTTCCCGACCGTGATAGGCGGCGTTGTGCTGGCTGTTAACATCCCTGGCCTGAAATCTGGCGAGCTGGTGCTGGACGGCAAAACCCTGGGCGACATCTACCTGGGCAAAATCAAAAAATGGGATGACGAAGCCATCACCAAACTGAACCCGGGCGTTAAGCTGCCTTCGCAGAACATCGCGGTGGTTCGTCGTGCTGACGGCTCCGGTACCTCCTTCGTCTTCACCAGCTACCTGGCGAAAGTCAACGAAGAGTGGAAATCCAAAATTGGCTCCGGCTCCACCGTGAACTGGCCTACCGGTCTGGGCGGTAAAGGTAACGACGGTATCGCCGCGTTCGTACAGCGTCTGCCTGGCTCCATCGGCTACGTCGAGTACGCTTACGCCAAGCAGAACAACCTGGCCTACACCAAACTGGTTTCTGCTGACGGCAAACCGGTGAGCCCGACGGAAGAGAACTTCGCTAACGCGGCGAAAGGCGCTGACTGGAGCAAATCCTTCGCGCAGGACCTGACCAACCAGAAAGGTGATGAAGCATGGCCAATCACCTCTACCACCTTCATTCTGGTTCACAAAGAGCAGAAGAAGCCTGAGCAGGGTGCTGAAGTGCTGAAATTCTTCGACTGGGCCTACAAAAATGGCGGCAAACAGGCGAGTGACCTGGATTACGCCAGCCTGCCGGAAAGCGTGGTTGAGCAGATCCGCGCTGCATGGAAAACCAACGTGAAGGACAGCAGCGGTAAAGCGCTGTACTAACAGGATATAGTTGACGAAGATGGCGGGTGGCGCTGGCGCTTACCCGCCCTACGGTTCATCCTGTAGGCCCGGTAAGCGCCAGCGCCACCGGGCATATTCGTAAGACGTCTCATAAAGAAGAGTAATTTATGGCTGCAACCAAGCCTGCATTTAACCCTCCGGGTAAAAAGGGTGACATGATCTTCAGCGCGCTGGTCAAACTGGCTGCGCTGATTGTGCTATTGCTGCTGGGCGGCATTATCGTGTCTCTGATTTTCTCCTCGTGGCCGAGCATCCAGAAATTCGGTTTCGCCTTCCTGTGGACCAAAGAGTGGGACGCGCCGAATGAGATCTTTGGCGCGCTGGTGCCGATTTACGGCACGCTGGTGACCTCATTCATTGCGCTGCTGATTGCGGTTCCGGTGAGCTTTGGTATTGCCCTGTTCCTGACGGAGCTGGCGCCCGGCTGGCTGCGACGCCCGCTTGGCATCGCCATCGAACTGCTGGCGGCCATTCCGAGTATCGTTTACGGCATGTGGGGTCTGTTTATCTTCGCGCCGCTGTTCGCAACCTACTTCCAGGAGCCGGTCGGAAATGTCCTCTCTGCGATCCCGTTTGTAGGCGCCCTGTTTGCTGGCCCGGCATTTGGTATCGGCATTCTGGCGGCTGGCGTGATCCTCGCCATCATGATTATTCCGTACATTGCGGCGGTAATGCGCGATGTCTTCGAACAAACCCCGGTGATGATGAAAGAGTCGGCCTACGGCATCGGCTGCACCACCTGGGAAGTTATCTGGCGCATCGTTCTTCCGTTCACCAAAAATGGGGTGATCGGGGGCATCATGCTGGGGCTCGGTCGTGCGCTGGGGGAAACCATGGCGGTGACCTTTATCATCGGCAACACCTACCAGCTCGACAGCGTATCGCTGTTTATGCCGGGTAATAGCATTACCTCTGCGCTGGCGAACGAATTTGCCGAAGCGGAATCCGGGCTGCACGTAGCGGCGCTGATGGAGCTGGGCCTGATTCTGTTTGTTATCACCTTCATTGTACTGGCGATTTCCAAGCTGATGATTATGCGTCTCGCTAAAAATGAGGGGGCACGCTAATGGCGACTCTCGACATGCAAAACACCGCCGGGCTGGCGGAATCTCGCCGCAAAATGCAGGCGAAGCGCCGCATTAAAAACCGTATCGCGCTGACGCTCTCAATGGCGACGATGGCGTTCGGTCTGTTCTGGCTGATCTGGATCCTCATGTCCACCATCACCCGCGGCATCGACGGGATGTCGCTGGCGCTGTTCACCGAAATGACGCCGCCGCCTAACACGGCGGGCGGTGGCCTGGCGAACGCCCTGGCGGGCAGCGGCCTGCTGATCCTCTGGGCGACAGTCTTTGGTACCCCGCTCGGCATCATGGCCGGTATCTACCTGGCGGAGTACGGACGTAAATCCTGGCTGGCGGAAGTGATTCGTTTCATCAACGATATTCTGCTGTCCGCGCCGTCCATCGTGGTCGGTCTGTTCGTTTACACCGTCGTGGTGGCGCAGATGCAGCACTTCTCCGGCTGGGCCGGCGTTATTGCCCTGGCGCTGCTGCAGGTGCCTATCGTTATTCGAACCACCGAGAACATGCTGAAGCTGGTGCCGGACAGCCTGCGCGAAGCGGCTTACGCGCTGGGTACGCCGAAATGGAAAATGATCTCCGCGATTACGCTGAAAGCGTCAATCTCCGGGATCATGACCGGTATCCTGCTGGCCGTTGCGCGTATTGCGGGTGAAACGGCGCCGCTGCTGTTTACGTCGCTCTCCAACCAGTTCTGGAGCACGGACATGATGCAGCCGATCGCTAACCTGCCGGTGACCATCTTTAAATTTGCGATGAGCCCATTCGTGGAATGGCAGCAGCTGGCCTGGGCCGGGGTGCTGATCATCACCCTTTGCGTACTGTTGCTGAACATTCTGGCGCGCGTCATTTTCGCGAAGAAGAAACACGGTTAATTTTTTACGGCGCGGCACCTCGCGGCGTCGAATGAGGAAATGAGTCAATGAGTATGGTTGATACTGCCCCGGGTAAGATTCAGGTTCGTGATTTGAACTTCTACTACGGCAAATTCCATGCCCTGAAGAATATCAACCTGGATATCGCAAAGAACCAGGTCACGGCATTCATCGGTCCGTCTGGCTGTGGTAAATCCACCCTGCTGCGCACCTTTAACAAAATGTATTCGCTCTATCCGGAGCAGCGCGCCGAGGGGGAAATCATCCTGGACGGCGAAAACATTCTGACCCATGCCCAGGATATCGCCCTGCTGCGCGCGAAAGTGGGCATGGTGTTCCAGAAACCGACGCCGTTCCCGATGTCGATTTACGACAACATCGCGTTTGGCGTGCGTCTGTTTGAGAAGCTTTCCCGTACGGATATGGACGAGCGCGTGCAGTGGGCATTGACCAAGGCCGCATTATGGAATGAAACCAAAGATAAGCTGCACCAGAGCGGGTACTCTCTCTCAGGTGGTCAGCAGCAGCGTCTGTGCATTGCGCGCGGTATCGCCATTCGCCCGGAAGTGCTGCTGCTGGATGAGCCGTGTTCAGCGCTGGATCCGATCTCCACCGGTCGTATCGAAGAGCTGATCACCGAGCTGAAGCAGGATTACACCGTGGTCATCGTGACCCACAACATGCAGCAGGCTGCGCGTTGTTCCGATCACACGGCGTTTATGTACCTGGGCGAGTTGATTGAGTTCAGCGATACGGACGCGCTGTTCACCAGGCCCGCGAAGAAACAAACTGAAGATTATATTACTGGCCGCTACGGTTGATTTGCCTTAGTGCATGTGGAGAAACCATGGACAACCTCAATCTTAATAAACACATTTCCGGCCAGTTTAACGCAGAGCTGGAAAGCATTCGCACCCAGGTGATGACCATGGGCGGCATGGTCGAGCAGCAGCTTTCTGATGCGATCACGGCGATGCACAATCAGGACAGCGAGCTGGCGAAGCGCGTGATCGAAGGCGACCACAACGTCAACATGATGGAAGTGGCGATCGACGAAGCCTGCGTGCGGATTATCGCAAAGCGCCAGCCGACGGCGAGCGACCTGCGTCTGGTAATGGCGATCATCAAAACTATCGCCGAGCTGGAGCGTATTGGTGACGTTGCGGATAAAATCTGCCGTACGGCGCTGGAGAAGTTCTCTCAGCAGCACCAGCCGCTGCTGGTGAGCCTCGAGTCGCTGGGCCGCCACACCGTGCAGATGCTGCACGACGTGCTGGATGCCTTTGCGCGGATGGATCTGGACGAAGCGGTGCGTATTTACCGTGAAGACAAGAAGGTCGACCAGGAGTACGAAGGCATCGTACGTCAGCTGATGACCTACATGATGGAAGATTCCCGTACGATCCCAAGCGTACTGACCGCCCTGTTCTGCGCGCGCTCAATCGAGCGTATCGGCGACCGCTGCCAGAACATTTGTGAATACATCTTCTACTTCGTGAAGGGGCAGGACTTCCGTCACGTGGGCGGCGACGAGCTGGACAAGCTGCTGGCGGGTAAAGATCCGAAAGAGTGAATTTTATCCTCACCCTAACCCTCTCCCACAGGGAGAGGGACGGGGTGAGGGGAAAACTCAGCGAGTAATATCCCACCCGCGCGCCTTCCACAGTGCCGGCAGCTGTGCCAGATCGGTAAAGGTCGTCACTTTTGGATGTTCAATCGGCTTGTTGTGCGGGTCTGCGCAGAAATAAAACACCTCCATGCCCGCGTCAATCCCCGACTGCGCGCCCGCGGACGAGTCATCCACCAGAATACAGTTCTCTACGTTGACGTTCATCGCCTTCGCCGCATGGAACATCAGGGCCGGATCGGGCTTCCAGCGCTGGATATCGTAGCCGCTGAACAGTTTATCCGGGAAGTGATGCAACATTTCCAGCTTGCCGAGCGAATGCTGCATTTTGCTGACCGGGCCGTTAGAGACGACGCACATGGGCACCGTCATCGCATCCAGCAGCGCGTTAGCCCCGGCGATAACCTCCAGTTCAGCATCGAAGAGGCGTGCGACCTCAGCGCGGTAGACGGGTTCCAGATCGGCTTTTGCCAGATCGACCCCGTGCTCTTCGTTAATGATGTCGATGATCTCGTACAGCTTCACGCCCTTAAAGCGCTTGAACACCTCGTCGAGATCGAGCGCAATGCCAAATTCCTGGAACATGGCGACATACGCGCGGGAACAAATGACCTCACTGTCGACCAGCGTACCGTCGCAGTCGAAAAATACCGCTTCAATTCCGGACATGCCTTTCCCTTTTAACAAGTTTAACGTTTACGTACGGCAGTTTAACGAGACGCAATCGTTGCCGTATAAGCAAAATCAATGAAAAAAGTGTCTCGTAACCGCCACTATTGTCGCATTTTGGTATAGGATAGCGACGAATTTTCCCTCCTTGTTCGGAAATTGATGATGAGTCAACAACACACTACCCAGACATCTGGTCAGGGTTTGCTTGAGCGCGTGTTCAAACTGCGCGAGCACGGCACAACGGCACGCACCGAAGTGATCGCCGGTTTCACCACCTTCCTGACGATGGTGTATATCGTTTTTGTTAACCCGCAAATTCTGGGCGTTGCCGGTATGGATACCAGCGCCGTCTTTGTCACGACCTGCCTGATTGCTGCACTTGGCAGCATCCTGATGGGCGTGTTCGCTAACCTGCCCGTGGCGCTGGCTCCGGCGATGGGTCTGAATGCGTTCTTCGCCTTCGTGGTGGTTCAGGCGATGGGGCTGCCGTGGCAGGTCGGCATGGGCGCGATCTTCTGGGGCGCCGTTGGCCTGCTGCTGCTGACCATTTTCCGCGTGCGCTACTGGATGATTGCCAATATCCCGGTGAGCCTGCGCGTGGGCATCACCAGCGGTATCGGCCTGTTCATCGGCATGATGGGGCTGAAAAACGCCGGTGTGATCGTGGCGAACCCGGAAACGCTGGTAAGCATCGGCAACCTGACCTCCCACAGCGTGCTGCTGGGCGTGCTGGGCTTCTTTATCATCGCGATCCTGGCCTCCCGCAATATTCACGCGGCGGTGCTGGTGTCCATCGTGGTCACCACCCTGCTGGGCTGGATGCTGGGCGATGTCCAGTATCACGGTATTGTCTCCGCGCCGCCGAGCGTCTCTACCGTCATTGGTCACGTCGATCTGGCGGGCTCCCTGAACCTGGGCCTGGCGGGCGTGATTTTCTCCTTTATGCTGGTAAACCTGTTTGACTCCTCCGGTACGCTGATCGGCGTGACCGACAAAGCGGGCCTGGCGGACGAGAAAGGCAAATTCCCGCGCATGAAGCAGGCGCTGTTTGTGGACAGCGTCTCTTCCGTAGCCGGTTCTTTCATTGGGACCTCTTCTGTTACCGCTTACATTGAGTCCTCTTCCGGTGTCTCCGTTGGCGGCCGTACCGGCCTGACGGCGGTCGTGGTGGGCCTTCTGTTCCTGCTGGTGATTTTCCTTTCTCCGCTGGCGGGGATGGTTCCACCGTACGCGGCCGCAGGCGCGCTGATCTACGTTGGCGTGCTGATGACGTCCAGCCTGGCGCGCGTGAAGTGGGAAGATTTGACGGAAGCCGTTCCGGCGTTTATTACCGCGGTGATGATGCCGTTCAGCTTCTCGATTACCGAAGGTATCGCGCTGGGCTTCATCTCCTACTGCGTGATGAAAATCGGTACCGGCCGCTTGCGCGAACTCAGCCCGTGCGTGATCGTGGTGGCGCTGCTGTTTGTGCTGAAGATTGTGTTTATTGACGCGAAATAAACAGCAAGCCCTTTTCTAAGAAAAGGGCTTTAGTGTTTGTTCCCTCTCCCCGTGGGAGAGATACCGTCTTGCCGGTTATCCGGCAAGCGGTATT
>CAMKZP010000192.1 GCA_946477805.1 uncultured Enterobacter sp. | reverse complement strand
TCCGACCGCTCGGTTCGTAGCCGAGTACTCTATCCAGCTGAGCTACGGATGCATCGGGATTTACTACTGTACTGCACGATACTCATATCACTTCGAAAGCAATATGAAGTAATAGATGGTGCATCCGGGAGGATTCGAACCTCCGACCGCTCGGTTCGTAGCCGAGTACTCTATCCAGCTGAGCTACGGATGCAAAATGGCGGTGAGGCGGGGATTCGAACCCCGGATGCAGCTTTTGACCGCATACTCCCTTAGCAGGGGAGCGCCTTCAGCCTCTCGGCCACCTCACCACACAACGCCTCTTTCGAGTGCTTCGAATAACTCGTTAAGAGCTTCTCGTCGCTGCGTGGCGCATATATTACTTTCTGGGACTTATAAGTCAAACAATTTTCCACAACCTTTTATCGTTTGCACAAATCGCAGGCAATTCGCATGTAAAAGCCGCAAAGAGAGTGTTTTATAAGCGGATTTTGCAGGCATCTTCACAGAAAACTGCGGTGGAAACGGTGGCATTCGCACGAGTTAAGGGGGCGCGAGTGGTTAAAAACAGAGCGTTTGAAATCGAACGGTAACTTTAAGGAGGAAAAATTGCGGGAGGGGTTGCGTCTCGCACGGCAGCGAGACGCGATAATATCAGTAACTGGACTGCTGGGATTTTTCAGCCTGGATACGCTGGTAGATCTCTTCACGGTGGACAGATACTTCTTTAGGGGCGTTCACACCAATACGTACCTGGTTGCCCTTTACCCCTAAAACTGTCACGGTGACCTCATCCCCAATCATGAGGGTCTCACCAACTCGACGAGTCAGAATCAGCATTCTTTGCTCCTTGAAAGATTAAAAGAGTCGGGTCTCTTGTATCCCGGCATTATCCATCATATAACGCCAAAAAGTAAGCGATGACAAACACGTAAAGTGTAAGCAGTCACGGCATCACATTCTGTTAAACGTAAGTTTAGCCGATATACACAAACTCAACCTGACTTTATCGTTATCGATAGCGCAGTGAACAAGACGCCATAACGTTACCGCTATGGCGTCTGTTTGTGCTTTGTTGTTATTACAGTTTCGCGCTTACCCAGCTTTCAACGCTGGCCAATGCCGCGGGAAGTGCCGCCGCATCCGTACCACCGGCTTGCGCCATGTCCGGACGACCGCCACCTTTGCCGCCCACCTGCTGGGCGACCATACCAATCAGTTCCCCTGCTTTTACGCGGTCAGTCACATCCTTAGAGACGCCCGCAATCAGAGAAACCTTACCTTCTGCGACCGTCGCCAGCACGATAACCGTAGAACCGAGCTGGTTCTTCAGATCGTCGACCATGGTACGCAGCATCTTAGGCTCAACGCCAGCCAGATCGCTGACCAGCAGTTTGACGCCCTTAATCTCTACCGCTTTGCTGGAGAGGCTTGCGCTCTCCTGCGCTGCAGCCTGCTCTTTCAGCTGCTGTAGCTCTTTTTCCAGCTGACGGGTACGATCCAGTGCCACACGCACCTTCTCGCCCAGGTTCTGGCTATCGCCTTTCAGCAGCTGCGCGATATCGTGCAGCTGGTCGCTCTGCGCATGCAGGCTGGCAATGGCGCCTTCACCGGTTACCGCTTCAATACGACGCACGCCTGCCGCCGTACCGGACTCGGAAACGATGCGGAACAGACCGATATCACCGGTACGCGATGCGTGAGTACCACCGCACAGTTCGGTAGAGAAGTCGCCCATGCTCAGCACGCGAACACGTTCATCGTATTTCTCACCAAACAGCGCCATCGCACCTTTCTTCTTCGCCGCCTCGAGATCCATGATGTGGGTTTCGATTGGCAGGTTACGACGGATTTGCGCGTTGACCAGATCTTCTACCGCGCGGATTTCAGCCGGCTTCATCGCTTCAAAATGAGAGAAGTCGAAACGCAGCACTTTGTCATTAACCAGAGAACCTTTCTGAGCAACGTGCGTACCCAGCACCTCGCGCAGGGCGGCGTGCATCAGGTGCGTTGCAGAGTGGTTCAGACGAATGCGCGCGCGACGCGCTTCATCAACGTTAGCCTGTACGCCTTCGCCCACTTTCAGAGAACCGGAAACCAGTTTGCCCTGGTGACCAATTGCCTGACCGTATTTTTGGGTATCGCTGACGCTGAAGTTAAAACCGTTGCCTTTGAGTTCGCCTTTATCGCCAACCTGGCCGCCGGATTCAGCGTAGAACGGGGTTTTGTCCAGAACCACGACCGCATCCTGACCCGCACTGATGCTCTCTACGGCTTTCCCGTCAACAAACAGTGCGGTCACCTTGCCGGTCAGCTCCAGCGCGTCATAGCCTTTAAATTCCGACGCGCCGTCAACGCGGATCATCGCGTTATAGTCTGCGCCAAAACCGCTGGATTCGCGCGCACGACGACGCTGCTCTTCCATCGCGGCTTCAAAGCCCGCTTCGTCTACCTTGATGTTGCGCTCGCGGCACACGTCTGCCGTCAGGTCAACCGGGAAGCCGTAGGTGTCGTACAGGCGGAAAGCGGTTTCGCCATCCAGGGTGTCGCCCTTGAGCTTAGACAGTTCGTCGTCCAGCAGCGCCAGACCGCGCTCCAGAGTACGGGCAAACTGCTCTTCTTCGGTTTTAAGAACCTGCTCAACCTGCGCCTGCTGGCGTTTAAGCTCGTCACCCGCAGCGCCCATCACGCCAACCAGTGGCCCAACGAGTTTATAGAAGAAGGTGTCCTTCGCGCCCAGCATATTGCCGTGGCGAATGGCGCGGCGAATGATGCGACGCAGCACGTAGCCACGGTTCTCATTCGACGGGATCACGCCGTCGGCAATCAGGAAGGCACAGGAACGAATATGGTCTGCGATAACGCGCAGGGATTTGTTGCTCAGATCGGTCGCGCCGGTCACTTCCGCGACGGACTTAATCAGCGTGCTGAACAGGTCAATGTCATAGTTGGAGTTAACGTGCTGCAGAACAGCCGCAATACGCTCCAGACCCATACCGGTATCAACGGACGGCTTCGGCAACGGCTCCATGGTACCGTCAGCCTGACGGTTGAACTGCATGAAGACGATGTTCCAGATCTCAATGTAGCGATCGCCATCTTCTTCAGCGCTTCCCGGAGGGCCGCCCCAGATGTGGTCGCCGTGATCGTAGAAGATTTCGGTGCACGGACCGCAAGGGCCGGTGTCACCCATCTGCCAGAAGTTATCAGACGCGTAAGGTGCGCCTTTATTGTCGCCGATGCGGATAATACGTTCGCGCGGGATCCCAACCTCTTTTTCCCAGATGTCGAACGCTTCGTCATCGGTTTCGTACACGGTCACCCACAGACGCTCTTTCGGCAGGTTGAACCAGTTTTCACCGGTCAGCAGTTCCCACGCATATTGAATAGCATCGTGTTTGAAATAGTCGCCGAAGCTGAAGTTACCCAGCATTTCGAAGAAGGTGTGGTGGCGCGCGGTGTAACCGACGTTTTCCAGGTCGTTGTGTTTACCGCCCGCACGCACGCAACGCTGTGAGGTTGTCGCGCGGGAATAATTACGCTTGTCGAGACCAAGGAACACATCCTTGAACTGGTTCATCCCGGCGTTGGTAAACAGCAGAGTCGGATCATTGTTCGGTACCAGGGAGCTGCTGGCAACAACCTGATGTCCCTTACTATGGAAAAAGTCGAGAAACGCCTGACGGATCTCAGCGGTGCTCTTGCTCATAATTATCCTGAAATCAAGCTAACGAAATGTCGCAGCAGGTCTGTATCTGTAAACAGTTGGACGGACCAGCTACTGGAAAAAGTGGGAATAAGATAAGTTTTCTTTAGAGGGAAGTAAAATCCCTCATGCGCTCAATCGACAAAATTACGCCAGATATCCTGAATATCTTCCATCAGAAAGCCGCGGTAGAGCAAAAACCGCTGAATTTTGACTTTTTCCGAAAATTCACGCGGCAGCGGTTCACCGTATTTCCGAATCGCCTGCTCTTTTGCCATCTCGCACCAGTCGGTATCGCATTCGCGCATCGCCTTTTCAATGGACTCACGGGCAACGCCTTTCTGGTTCAGCTCCTGACGGATGCGCGCAGGGCCATAGCCTTTGCGGCCACGGCTGGCGAGAAAACGTGAGGCAAAGCGGTCGTCATCCAGATAGTGATGTTCATAGCACCAGGCGATCACGCGGTCGTAATCTTCCGCTGTGGCATCAATCTCTTCCGGCCCATTTTTACTCATTACGGGAGCGGACAGTTTGCGCCGCAGCTCCTGTTCGCTGTGGTCACGTACGGCAAGAATGCGCACCGCGCGATCGAGCAGTCGCGCATAAGCGGGTCGGCGTGGTGTGGTTTCACTCATAAAAAACCTGCTGATTCAGAAATGCAAAAAGGGCCGCATCAGCAGCCCTTCATTTTTAAACGAAAGTATTAAAAGTCTTCGTTGGTCTCTTCAGTATCCGCAGCATCTGCCACGAAATCAGGTTTGGAATCCTGGTTGCTCAGCAGAAGCTCACGAACCTTCTTCTCAATCTCTTTCGCCGCAGCCGGGTTATCTTTCAGCCAGGAGATCGCATTGGCTTTACCCTGACCAATCTTATCGCCGTTGTAGCTGTACCAGGCGCCCGCTTTTTCAATCAGCTTCTCTTTCACGCCGAGGTCGACCAGTTCGCCGTAGAAGTTGATGCCTTCGCCGTAGAGGATCTGGAACTCAGCCTGTTTAAACGGTGCTGCGATTTTGTTCTTCACAACCTTGACGCGGGTTTCGCTGCCCACCACGTTGTCGCCCTCTTTCACCGCACCGATACGGCGGATATCCAGACGAACAGACGCGTAGAATTTCAGGGCGTTACCACCGGTAGTGGTTTCCGGGTTACCGAACATCACACCGATTTTCATACGGATCTGGTTGATGAAGATCAGCAGCGTGTTGGACTGCTTCAGATTACCGGCCAGCTTACGCATCGCCTGGCTCATCATACGTGCCGCGAGGCCCATGTGAGAGTCACCGATTTCACCTTCGATTTCTGCTTTTGGCGTCAGCGCAGCAACGGAGTCGACAATGATCACGTCGACCGCGCCGGAGCGTGCCAGTGCGTCACAAATTTCCAGTGCCTGCTCGCCGGTGTCCGGCTGGGAACACAGCAGGTTGTCGATATCAACGCCCAGCTTACGAGCATAGACAGGGTCCAGCGCGTGCTCGGCATCGATAAACGCACAGGTTTTACCTTCGCGCTGCGCCGCTGCTACAACCTGCAGGGTCAGGGTCGTTTTACCTGAGGATTCCGGACCGTAGATTTCTACGATACGGCCCATTGGCAAACCGCCCGCGCCCAGTGCGATATCAAGAGAAAGCGAACCGGTGGAGATAGTTTCCACGTCCATGGAACGGTCTTCACCCAGGCGCATGATGGAGCCTTTACCGAATTGCTTTTCGATCTGGCCCAGTGCTGCCGCCAACGCTTTCTGTTTGTTCTCGTCGATAGCCATTATTACTCCTGTCATGCCGGGAGAAGCAACTGCGCTTCACCGTCGATTTCTGTTCTGTTGATGCAATTATACTGTATGGTCATACAGTATCAAGTGTTTTGTAGAAATTGTTGCCAGAGCGTTTTTAACGCATAAACGGTTGCCTGACGACGCACGCTTTCACGGTCACCGCTGAAGCACTCCCGGCGGGTGATCCCCTCACCCTTTGAGGTGGCGAAGCCAAACCAGACGGTGCCAACGGGCTTCACGTCGCTGCCGCCGTCCGGCCCTGCGATGCCGCTAATGGAAATAGCGTAATCAGCTCTTGCCTCTTTGAGCGCGCCAATCGCCATCTCAATCACCACCGGTTCGCTGACCGCGCCATGCTGTTCCAGCGTCGCTTCATGTACGCCAATCATCTGCGCTTTAGCTTCGTTACTGTAGGTCACAAACCCGCGTTCAAACCAGGCGGAACTGCCTGCGATGTCCGTAATGGCTTTGGCGACCCAGCCGCCAGTACAGGACTCAGCCGTCGTGATGGTGGCCTTGCGCTGTTTAAGCGCCAGCCCTACCACTTCGCTAAGCTGCATCAATTCATGGTCAGTCATACTCGCTCCAGGCATCGGAAAAACGTGCTGCACAAGATAGCACTTTCTCGTCAGATGTGGGGATGAGGTTCAGGTTTTACGAGGGGGCTTCAGAAAAAAGCCGGTGCGGGCGCACCGGCTCCGGCATGTTATTTCATGCTGCTGGCGATGGTATTCACGTTGTGGCGAAACGCCTTAACGTAGCTATCCGCCACGCCGCCTTTTGTCGACAGCACTTCCGGGTAAAGTTCCCCGCCCGGCTGCGCGCCCGTAGCGCTGGCAATCTGTTTCACCAGACGCGGGTCGAGCTGGTTCTCCATAAACCAGGTTTTCACGCCGTCGGCTTTAATCTGATTGATAATCTCCGCGACCTGCGCCGCGCTGGCCTCACTCTCAGACGACAGCCCCTGCGGCGCCATAAAGGTCACCCCGTAGGCGCGGCTGAAATAGCCGAACGCATCGTGGCTGGTCAGCACTTTTCGTTTCGCCTGCGGAATGTTACTGAAGCGCGTTTTGGCCCAGCTATCCAGCCCGGCGAGCTGCGCGATGTAGGGTTTACCGGAAGCTTCAAGCGCCGCTTTGTCTTCAGGGTCGGCCTTCTCCAGCCCCGAGAGAATGTTTTGCGCATACAGCGCCCCGTTCGCCGCGCTGTTCCACGCGTGCGGATCGGTTACGGTTTTGCCATCCTCTTCCAGCGCGTGCGTCTTTACGCCGGTCGACGCCACAACCAGCTGGCCCTTAAACCCGGAGGCTTTCACCAGACGGTCAAGCCACCCTTCCAGCCCCAGCCCGTTGACGACGACCACGTCCGCCTTGCTGAGCGCGGCGCTGTCTTTCGGTGAAGGTTCGAAGGTATGCGGGTCACCGTCCGGGCCGACAAGCGTCGTCACCTTAACGTGGTCCCCCCCGACTTCCTGCGTGATATCCCCCAGTATGGAAAAGCTCGTCACCACACTGAGCGTTTTCGCCATCACGCCCTGCGACATCATCCCGAGCGCGAGCGCCACTGCTAACCCTGTCCGTTTCATCGTTTCTGTCTCTTATACACATCTCCGAGCCCACGAGACAGGCAGAAA
>CAMKZP010000191.1 GCA_946477805.1 uncultured Enterobacter sp. | reverse complement strand
TCTACACTCGACTAGTCGTCGGCAGCGTCAGATGTGTATAAGAGACAGGTCGTGGATATCGACCAGGCCTTTATCAGCTGCAGACGTCACAATCAAAAATCCTTCTGCTTCGTCACCGCGTTCAAATGGCGTGCTGCCGATCGCCGCCATGAATATTGGCTGACCGTCGGCCCGGTGAATGAAGTAGGGCTGTTTCTTGTCGCCTTCCTTCTTCCATTCGAACCACCCATCTGCAAAACAGATCGCCCGGCCATGCTGCCAGAGAGGCTTAAACATTCGGCTTGTGGCCGCCGTCTCGACGCGCGCGTTAATCAGTGGCGGCTTATCCCACCACCCGGGCGCGTATGACCACAGGACCGGATCAAGATGCAGTTGCTCGTCGCGTTCGCTCAGCAGCAGAACTTTGGTACCGGGCGCGACGTTGTACCGGCCAATTGGTTCCGGGTCATAGGCAATGTCGCGATCGCCTTCGTCGGCCAGGTAAGCCAGATATTCTTCACGGGTTTGGGCTTGTGCAAAACGTCCACACATAGAAACCTCCAGTCAGTCAGACTGAAAGTATAGGGCAGGGATAAAAAGTAGCGCGCGCTGGTTAAGTCTTACAAACGGATTCGGGGCGATTATGCTGATGCTAATGGAATACGTAAAGTGGCGGGTTGCGAAACTTGAAGGAGCTACGCAAAAGAGGGTAATTTTCGGATCGGAGCGATCCCGAAGTTTACTCGTCGCTCACTCGAAAAAGATGGCAACGGTTTGATCTTGAATGGAAGTAATGGTAAGCATTGAAACCCGTATTTAACGGGTTTTTGACAGGTAAGTCATTGAATATAGTCAAAAAGGGCCGTTTGAAGCGGAAACAGGAATCGTATTCGGTCTCTTTTTATCTGCAGGAAAGTAAACGATAAAATCCGCTTATCGACGTTCTCCGCAGGCACACTTCCTGTGCACGTGCTTCAACCATACCACAATACGGCGGGCGAAAGTCCAGCCCTTTTTGACTGTTTTGTTAAATTCTTGTGTGTAGCTGACGAAAGGACGTAAAGACCTAAAAACGAGACGTCATCGACGCCGCGAGGCTATCCAGCAGCTCGAAGCGGCGACGATATTCTGCCCGTTTCTTACTCGCGATATCGTCCAGCGATTTACGCTCCATCTCAAGCGGCAGCTGCCAGCAGAAGGGGGAGAGTTTTTTACCGCTGAGCGATTCCCAGAATTCATCATAGCTGGCGTGGAAGTGGCGGCCCTTGCTCAGGCGGTAGCGCAGCGCCCGGAAAACGTGCCCTTCGTCGCTGACGGCAAACAGCGCTTTGATGTTTGACCGTGCGGCCAGCTGGAAAATCACCTCCATCAGCACGCGCTTGGGGAACAGGCCGTGGCAGGCGCGCGTGGCCTGCTTTATTACCTCGCGCGACACGTCGCGACGCGGGCCCTGAAGGCCGCCAATCACCAGCACTCGCTGACCATGGCTGCGCGCGACGCTAAACGTCAGGCTTGCGAGCAGCGTGTCATCGCTGTCGCGCAGCCATAGCGTACTTTCGCCCTCGCGTTCGGCTTTGCGCGCAGACGAGGCGTTTACGGTATAAACAGCATCGTTTTTGGCCCGGAAGTGCAGGATCGACCGTTCCTGCGGGCTGGTGAGCGCATTCGCCAGCGCGGTATCCTTCAGACCGTCGATCCAGTGATAGTGGCTGACGATAGCGTCCGCACGGTCGCTGGCGTTCAGGCCCCGCATCAGATACTGACGATGGGTTTTGCTTGGGAGGGTAATTTGAGAGGCCAGCAGGCGGTCAAAATCATCGCGGCCGGAAAGCGCTTCCAGCATGCGGTGGGTAGACGACCAGAAAAGGAGCGAGCGTAATAAAAATTTCAGCCGATAGTCGCGTTTCTGCCAGATAGGGCCCGGAACGCATTTTCCTTTCACCAGCTCGGAAATGATATTTGTGCGATGCGGATAGAGCAGCTCGTTTTGCAGGTGAGTGTTTGACACGTGAAGACCTCTCTTTTTATTCAGCGCCTATTTTAAGGGGCTGCTAAAAAGGGATTAATAGCGCGGCGATCTTTATTTCCGGTTGGTTGACGGTTTGTTTGGCTTAGCGACTTTGCGGCATCGTCGGATGCTATTTTCCGCTGCAAAAAGACGAGGGATAAATGCGGGCACAGGTATAGTCATAAATAACCCGCCTTCGGGCGGGTTCTCTTTAGGTCAGGCAAGGCGCAGGACCCAGGCATCGGTTTTACTGTCGTAATGTTCGCGGTAAAGGACTGAATGCTCCCCATCAAGGATCGCCGGGACGCTGGTATCTGCATCCCAGGCATCAAGCTGCATGCACAAATCCGGATCGGATTTGCAGGGAATACTTAACGTTCGATCACCTTGCGCTTCGCCGCGCAGTTCTGCGTCGTCGATTTCAAATGCGCCAATACGCACGTTGGTTTTCGTCATAATGCTCTCCGGGTTCGTGGCAAAATCTGGTATGACCAGTACAGTCATCCATTTTTGATCCTAGACAAGGAGAGCAAAACCGCCAGTAAAAAAGTGCGTTTTTTTCAGCCGGCGCGATCGTTACCGGTAAACAGACGGCCGTCGCGAACCAGCTCGCGCGGGTAGCTGTTCTTCAATCGCGAGCCGATTTTTTTCGCCAGGCCTAGCGGGTACCCCTGATACGTCACGATAACTTCATCCTGCGTCGGCGCGCTGTCCGGATAGACGTCGCGGCCGCGGTACCACTCTTCGGCTTCCTGATGCGTGAGGGCAAAGGCGTTGTCGGTTCCGGCGAGGGCGATGACCGCTTCGTGCTGCCAGCGGTAGCCTTTGTTGTGGACCTCGGCGAGGCGGATGCCGAGACGAGAAAAGCGAACTTTGCCAATCAGCGGCTCAATATTGGCCGGGAAAAGCCAAATCTCCTTGTCACGTATCCACAGGCGCAGGCTTTCGTCCCACGCCAGCCCAACCTTACGCGCGGCGGCTTCGGCCTGAGCGGCGTCGCGGCCCTTCAGCGGCGAGAACGGGAAGTTGCCGACCTTGAATTTCGGCGCGGGCAGGGGAGCAACGGCGCGGGTTTTCCGCAGACGCGCCACAAAGAAACCTTCGCAATCGTAAATCTGCGGGAAAACGTGCAGGAAGCCTTCAGGCGTGACGGCCTCTTTTGCCGAGGGGAATAACTCGCCCAGCGGCAGGAACTCGACGGCATCGGGATAGCGCTCCCTGAGCCACAGACAGACCTCTTCGTTTTCATCGCGGTTTAACGTGCAGGTGGAGTAGACCAGGGTGCCGCCTGGGCGCAGGGCATGGAACGCGCTGTCAATTAGCTCGCGCTGCGTGGCGGCGATCTCAAGATTGCTCTCCACGGACCAGTTCTTTAACGCGTCCGGATCTTTACGCACCACCCCTTCACCGGAGCAGGGGGCATCGAGCAGGATGGCATCAAACGCTTCCGGCAGGGCCGCACCGAACACGCGGCCATCGAAGTGCGTCAGGGCGACGTTGTGAATACCGCAGCGGCTGATATTGGCATGGAGAACCTTAACGCGGCTGGCGGAAAACTCGTTGGCGAGAATCGCCCCGCGATTGCCCATGCGGGCGGCAATCTGCGTGGTTTTGGAGCCGGGCGCGGCGGCAACGTCCATCACCCGCTCCGGCATGCTGCCGTCGGCAAACAGCGCCGCGACTGGCAGCATAGAGCTGGCCTCCTGAATATAGAATAGCCCGCTCAGGTGCTCTGCGGTACTGCCCAGCGGCAGGGCGTCGTCGTCCTCTCGTTCGATCCAGAACCCCTCTTCGCACCACGGCACCGGCGTCAGCTGCCAGCGATAGGGCGACACCAGAGCAAGGAATTCGGCGACGCTGATTTTCAGCGTATTCACGCGGATGCTGCGACGCAATGGACGCTGGCAGGCTGCAACGAAATCATCGAAGGACAGATGAGCAGGCAGGGCCTCGCGCATTTGCGCCAGGAAGAGGTCAGGAAGAAAAACGGAGTTTTGAGCCACGGGCACACCACAGGGAAACATTCAGGCGCGCAGTGTAACATAAAGGCTCCGGTGCGTTGACACCGGAGCCGTTGAGATTAGCGCGGGAGTGCGGTTCCCCACTCGCGCCACTCTTTCGGTTCGCTTTCAAGCAGCAGGAAGTGTTTGCCCGGCTGCGCTTTTGGCGCCAGCGGCGTGCCCGGCGGCGTTGCAAAGGCGATACCGCCGCGAATGAACTGGTTGAAGGTTCCGGTTTTCACCACACCCCCCGTCAGGCCAAAGTCCAGCGAATAGCCGGAGGCGAGCCAGAACACCGAGTTATTGCGCACCAGGTGCTGGAAACGCTCGCTGATACGCAGGCCCACCATCACGCGGTCTGACAGCGTGCCCAGCGTCAGGCCCGTCACCGTGCCCACTTCGATACCGCGGAACAGCACCGGAGTACCGATGGCCAGCCCGCCCGCTTCGGGCACTTCCACCACAATGCTCAGGCCATCCAGATAGCGTGAATCGGTGATCGTGGCTTCCTGCAGTTCAAATTCACGACGCGCGTTACCGCGGCCCGGCTCGACGTTGATGTACGGCTGCAGAATGGTATCGAGATGCTCAACGCCTGCGGCAGAGATTTGCGGCGTGACCACCGAGAAGCGCGAGCCTGTGCGGGCGAACGTCTGCACATACTCCGGGTAGAGTACGGCGGTGGCCTGGACCTCATTGCGCGCGGTGATCAGCGTCAGCTTCTGGATCTGCCCGATATCAATCCCGAGATAGCGGATCGGCATGCCTTCCGCCAGCTTGCCCGCGTCAAAGGCATGCAGCGTAATCTGACCGCCCACGGCGCGCGCCGCGGTTTCTGACGGGAAGAGAATGCGCTTGTCGCCCTTACGCATATTGCCGCCTGCGCCCGGCAGGTTATCGAAGCTGATTGCCCCACGCAGCGCGCGGGAGAGCGGAGAGGCCTGTACGGTTAACCCGCTGCCGTTGAGCTGGACCTTCGCACCGCCTTCCGCCCAAAACACGCTGTTAGGGGTAAGCAGCTTGCGGTATTCCGGCTTGATATGCAGTTCAATATCAAAGGCGTCCGCGCGCGGACGCACGGTGATGACTTCGCCCACCTCAAACTTGCGATAGAGCACGACGGAGCCCGCCTGTACGTCCGGCAGCGTTTCGGCGTTCAGCGTCAGCGTGGTGGTCGGCAGGTCGCTCAGGCTATTTTCAATCGCCTTGTCCAGATTGGCATACAGCGGGTAGCTGTCGCGCAGCGGGCCCTTGTTACCGGGCAGGATGCGGACCCCGCCGTTGACCCATTCGCTGGCGCTGGCCCCGAGGAATTCGACGCCGTCCAGGCCTACTTTTACGTCGACGCGGCTGTTGACGACGAATTTGCTGTCGCCGTGAACCAAATCGCCGTACTGCGGATCGATGGCCGCCGAGAAGGTGACGCCTTTCTCTGAGAGCTTGCGTTCCAGCACCTGCCCAACCTGCACGCCGTGCAGAATGAGCGGTTGTCCGGCGTCAATCCCGTAGCTTTCCGGCGCGGTGAGCGTCACCGTCAGCACGCCGGGCTTTTGCAGCAGCGCTTTGTCCGCCGGGGCAATAACAAAATTATTGCTCGGCTGGCCTTCGCCCGGAATGAGCTCAAAGGTAGGGCCCGTCAGCAGGCTGCTGATGCTGGCATCGCTCAGGGAAAGTTTCGGATTGCGCATTTCTATGCGCGTTTTCTCACGCAGCAAATCAACGACGCTCGGGTCGACGGTCATCTCACCGGTGACCGAACTGCCCGGATTGAGCGTCATTTTTGTCAGCTGCCCCACCTGCAGGCCCTGATACATCAGCGGCGTTGAACCGGCTTTCAGCCCTTGAGCGCTGGGCAGCACCAGCTTCACGATAACGCCGCGCTGGCTGTGGGCCAGGTCTTCATACAGCCCAAAGGTGTCGTCGGCGGTGGCGGGCTTAGAGCCTTCCGGGGAGTCAAAGGCAATCGCGCCGTTGACCAGCGCCGCCAGGCTTTCCAGTTTCACCTTAGCGCCGCTCAGGCTGACGTCAGCATCGACGCCGGAGACGTTCCAGAAGCGGCTGCCTTTTTTCACCAGGTTGGTAAAGCGCCGCTCGATGAGCACGTCGATGGTAACGCCCTGTTTATTCGGGTTAATCGCGTAATCGTACACCCGACCAACCGGAATTTTACGGAAGTAAACGAGCGAACCGCTGTTCAGCGAGCCGAGATCCGGCGCCTGAAGATGGATCATCAGATCCCCGTTATTGAGGCGGTATTTGGGCTGCGTATCCAGCGCGACAAAGTGATCCTGCGGCTCGCCTTTGCCCGGCATCATGCCGATATAGTTCCCGCCCACGAGCGCGTCCAGCCCGGAAACACCCGCCAGAGAGGCTTTAGGCGTGACCAGCCAGAACTGCGTTTCGCTGCGTAAGGCATCCTGCATGTCAGATTTTATGCTGACGCGCACCTGAATGTTATTCAGCCCTTTTCCAAGGGAGATGTCCTGGACCGTACCGACTTCAACCCCCTGGAAGCGAACGGGGGTTCGCCCGGCGACGATGCCGTCGGCGGTCTGGAAATCAATGGTGACGGTACTCCCGCGATCCTCATAGCTCGTCCAGATAAGCCAGCCCGCAATCAGTAGTGCGATAACAGGCAGCAGCCAGAATGGCGAAATGCGGCGTTTAGTTTTAATTCTCGCTTCAGTCGGCGAAGCGGGCGTTTCCTGACTCATGTGCGTCCCAAAGTAAGCGGCTGTCCAGCCATTCCACTGCAAGAATAGTCAATATCACCGCAGAGCCGAAATAAAAAGCTGCGGGTCCCATTGTAAAAGCAAGTAACTGATCGCGATTGATGAGCGACATCATCAACGAAATCACGAACAGATCCAACATCGACCAGCGGCCAATCCAGGTCACAAAGCGCAGGAGCAGGATGCGGGTGCGTAGCCCCTGTTCGCATTTGAAGTGAATACTGATGAGCAGCGTAAACATCACGATCACCTTGGTGAACGGCACCAGGATACTGGCGATGAAAACAATCGCCGCCACTCCCACGTTGCTGTGGGCGAGGGAGATAATGCCGGAAAGGATTGTATCCTCCTGGCGCGCGCCGTTCACGTAAATAACAGAGATCGGCAGCAGGTTTGCCGGGAGCAGAAA
>CAMKZP010000190.1 GCA_946477805.1 uncultured Enterobacter sp. | reverse complement strand
GTATTGCCCTGTGCAGACTGCGAAGGGATCGAAACATCCCTGTTTTTGCAAAAAGACGGCACCTGGATAATGAACCAGCGCTATCAGGGCGCTAAAGAGCCATCGTCCTTTGCCACCTACGGTACCTGGGCGCGCACGGCGGAGAAGCTGGTGCTGACGGATACGACGGGTGATAAAACCTGGTTCCGCCCGAAAGGCGAAGGGATGGAGATGCTCGATCGCGAGGGCAATCCGATTGAGTCTCAGTTCAACTACACGCTGGCCCCGGTGAAAGCAGCACTGCCTGCAACCCCAATGGCGATGCGCGGCATGTATTTCTATATGGCGGATTCGGCGATCTTTACCGACTGTGCCACCGGAAAGAAAGTCAGCGTGGCGAACAACGCGCAGCTTGAGCGTGACTATGCCGTTGCGCGGGGTAATGACAGCAAGCCGGTGTTACTCACGGTTGAGGGGCACTTTACGCTGGAGCCGAACCCGGACAGCGGTGAGATGGTGAAAACGCTGGTGGCGGATAAAGACGCTAAGTTTAGTGCGGGCAAAGACTGTAGCAGCCAGTAAGCTGACCTTGAGCCATTAAAAACCCCGCCGGAGCGGGGTTTTTTGTTTCTTAGCCTTTGATGGCTTTGACCAGGTAATCCATGATCTCGCCAGTCTTGATCATCTGCTTCTCGCCGCTGCGACGGTATTTATATTCGATCTCGTCGCTGTCGAGGTTACGGTCGCCGATGACAACGGTGTGCGGAATACCGATCAGTTCCATATCGGCGAACATCACGCCCGGACGCTCTTTGCGGTCGTCCATCAGCACGTCGATGCCTTTTGCACGCAGTTCAGCGTAGAGTTTTTCCGCCAGCTCCTGCACGCGGTAGGACTTGTGCATGTTCATAGGCAGGATAGCCACCTGGAACGGAGCGATGTTGTCCGGCCAGACGATGCCGCGCTCGTCGTAGTTCTGCTCAATAGCCGCGGCGACTACGCGCGTCACCCCGATGCCGTAGCAACCCATCGTCAGAACCTGGTTACGGCCGTCTTCACCCTGCACGGCAGCGTTCATCGCGCGGGAGTATTTATCACCCAGCTGGAAGATGTGGCCCACTTCGATACCGCGTTTGATCATCAGCGTACCCTGGCCGTCCGGGCTCGGATCGCCAGCAACGACGTTACGGATGTCGGCGACTTCTGGCGTCGCCACATCGCGATCCCAGTTGATACCGAAGTAGTGCTTGCCGTCGATGTTTGCACCGGCAGAGAAGTCGCTCATCGCGGCAACCGTGCGGTCAACCACTACAGGAATGGGCATATTAACCGGGCCCAGTGAACCCGGGCCAGCGTTCACAACGGCGCGGATTTCAGCTTCGGTGGCAAACGTCAGCGGGCTGGCAACCTGAGGCAGCTTCTCGGCTTTCACTTCGTTAAGCTCGTGATCGCCACGCACCAGCAGGGCAACCAGCGGGTATGCGCTGCCTTCGGAGGATTTCACCAGCAGCGTTTTCACCGTTTTCTCAATCGGCAGGTTGAACTGCTCAACCAGCTCGGCGATGGTTTTCGCGTTTGGCGTATCAACCAGCTTCATCTCTTCGGTTGCAGCCGCACGAGGCTCTTTTGGCGCCAGCGCCTCTGCGAATTCGATGTTCGCGGCGAAATCAGAGGAGTCAGAGAAGATCACATCATCTTCGCCGCTCTGCGCCAGCACCTGGAATTCGTGCGATGCGCTACCGCCAATAGAGCCGGTATCAGCCTGCACCGCGCGGAAATCGAGACCCATACGGGAGAAGATTTTGCTGTAAGCCGCGTACATGGCATCGTAGGTTTCTTGCAGCGATTCCTGAGAAGTATGGAAAGAGTAGGCGTCTTTCATCAGGAATTCGCGAGAACGCATCACGCCAAAGCGCGGGCGCACTTCGTCACGGAACTTAGTCTGGATCTGGAAGAAGTTCAGCGGCAGCTGTTTGTAAGAGCTCAGCTCGTTGCGGATCAGATCGGTAATGACTTCTTCATGCGTTGGGCCAAGGACGAACGGACGATCGCCACGGTCGGCAATGCGCAGCAGCTCCGGGCCGTACTGCTCCCAGCGACCGCTCTCCTGCCACAGTTCAGAGGGCTGAACGACCGGCATTAACACCTCGATTGCACCGGCGTTGTTCATCTCTTCACGCACGATGTTTTCGACTTTTTTCAGGACGCGCACGCCGGTCGGCAGCCAGGTGTATAACCCGGAGGCCAGCTTGCGGATCATCCCGGCGCGCAGCATCAGCTGGTGGCTGATTACCTCGGCGTCGGCAGGTGTCTCCTTCAGAGTGGAGAGCATATAATGGCTAGTACGCATGTTGTTACGTTTCCGTTTCGACGATTGGAACAGGCTGAGACACCAGCCTGACACAAAAAAAGTGGTTTAGTTTACCAGTGTGGCAATGATGCCAAAAGAGAGGCGGTTAAAATTACCTGGGTTCCAGGGCAAACACCTCAAAACCTGCCTCAGTGACGCGCCAGCGCACGTTAAAATCATGCAGCCAGACGGCGTAGGTTTTCCCCGCGTCTTCCTCTTTTCGGTAGGCGGGGCGGGGATCCTGAGCCAATACTTCAACGATAAACTCGCGCAGGCGAGGATAGCGCTTTTCCAGCTGGCTGAGCTGCGAGGTTAACGTCGGCGCGAAATTCACAGGCATATCCGCCTGGGGCGCGTCCTGAGCATAGCTGGCGCGGGCGTCCGGCAGCGCTTCGGCGAAGGGCAGATAGGGCTTGATGTCGATAACCGGCGTGCCATCAACCAGATCCAGACTACCCAGTTCCAGTATCACCCGATCCTTTTGGCAACGAATGTCTTTCAGTTCAACCAGCGACATCCCGACAGGGTTGGGACGAAAGGTAGAGCGCGTCGCAAACACACCCATTCTGGCATTTCCGCCCAGACGAGGAGGGCGCACGGTGGGACGCCAGCCGCCTTCCATGGTCTGGTGAAATACAAACATAATCCACAAATGGCTGAATGCATCGAGCCCGCGCACCGCATCGGCCTGATTATAAGGCGCGATTAAGTGAAGCTCGCCGCCGCCGCTGGTCACCAGACCAGGCTGACGCGGTACGGCGAACTTCTCTTTATAGGGAGAGCGGATAACGCCTATCTGCTCGAACTGAAATGAACTCATTTCGCCGTAATGTTAAGCGCAGATCCAATACATACCGCCTGACGGTAGCAGCCCGGCGTACCGCTGGTCACTTCGCAGCTGTGCAGAAGCACCGCATTGGCCTTCATTTTTGACGCGTTAATCTGCATACGCTTGCGGGCGGTCGGGATGTTCGGTGGGGAGTCCTGATTGGTTGCCTGACAGGATTCGCCGCTTACTTCACCCAGCTCACGGAATGGCTTGCCCACGAGATCGTCGGCTTTAGTAATGATACGTACCGGCGCAGGACGAGGCGCTTTCGGTTTTGCTGGCTCCGCTTTTGGCGGGGTTGCAGTGCTTTGAACAGGTTCAACAGGAGATCTGCTTAGCATGGAACAGCCGCTCAGCATCAGTGCTAAAAGACAGATCGGTAAAGCACGCATAATAGTTCCTCAGTGGATAATCAAAACGTCAGATATTGAATCAGTTGCCTGCACAAATGACAAGACGGGCATAAGCCCGTCTTGATGATATTACACTGCGGTGAGATTACCAGCCTTTAACAGCGCCGCCGTTAAACACTTTGTTCGCTTCCTGGTAAACTTCGTCAGACTGATAGGCCTGAACAAACTTTTTCACGTTTTCCGCGTCTTTGTTGTCTTCGCGGGTCACGATCAGGTTAACGTACGGGGAGTCTTTGTCTTCTACAAAGATGCCGTCTTTTGCAGGCGTCAGGCCGATCTGGCTCGCATAGGTGGTGTTGATAACCGCCAGAGCAATTTGTGCATCGTCCAGAGAGCGCGGCAGCTGCGGTGCTTCCAGCTCAACCAGCTTCAGATTTTTCGGGTTCTCGGTAACGTCCAGCACGGTCGGCAGCAGGCCGACACCGTCTTTCAGTTTGATCAGGCCCACTTTCTGCAGCAGCAGCAGGGAGCGGCCGAGGTTAGTTGGGTCGTTTGGAATAGCGACCTGAGAGCCCGGCTGCAGCTCGTCCAGGGATTTGATCTTCTTGGAGTAACCTGCAATTGGGTAAACGAAGGTGTTACCCGCCGCAACCAGCTTGTAGCCGCGATCTTTGATCTGCTGGTCAAGGTAAGGTTTGTGCTGGAAGGCGTTGGCGTCGATATCGCCTTTGCTCAGCGCTTCGTTCGGCAGAACGTAATCGTTGAAGGTGACCAGCTCAACGTCCAGACCGTATTTCTCTTTTGCCACTTTCTGCGCAACTTCAGCGACCTGCTGTTCTGCACCCACGATTACGCCCACTTTGATGTGGTTTGGATCTTTTTCGTCCTGACCACAACCCACCAGTGCCAGAGAGCCGATCAGCGCGCCTACCGCTGCAAAGGTCTTTAATTTAAACGCCATGTTTTATCCTTAACTCGTCGAGTTTGTGTTGTGTTTAACGTTATTTGTGAGTAACAGCCCGGACGATACGATCGCCAGAGAATTGAATTAAGTAAACCAGAACAACCAGCAATACCAGAACGGTATTCATTACGGTAGCGTTATAACCAATATAGCCGTACTGGTAGCCAATCTGACCTAAACCGCCCGCGCCGACTGCTCCCCCCATCGCGGAATAACCGACCAACGTGATAAGCGTAATGGTGGCCGCATTCACCAGGCCTGGCAGCGCTTCAGGCAGCAGCACTTTACGAACGATTTGCATCGGCGTTGCGCCCATTGCACGTGAGGCTTCGATCAGACCGGTTGGAATTTCCAGCAGGGCGTTTTCCACCATACGGGCGATAAACGGCGCGGCGCCTACGGTCAGGGGAACGATTGCCGCCTGCAGGCCGATGGATGTTCCGACGATCACGCGGGTAAACGGAATCATCCACACCAGCAGAATAATGAACGGGATCGAGCGGAAAATATTCACCAGCGCAGAGAGGGTGCGATACAGCTTCGCGTTCTCAATGATTTGGCCCGGACGCGTGACGTACAGCAGCACGCCCACCGGCAGTCCAATCACAAAACCAAAGAAACCCGATACGAAGGTCATTGCCAGCGTTTCCCACACGCCGCGAACCAGCAGCCAAATCATCGGCTCAGACATAACCCAGCACCTCTACTTTTACGTGATGTTCTTGCAGCCAGGCAATTGCCGCCTGGGTTTCTTCTTGTGTGCCGTGCATTTCCGTCAGCATGATGCCGAACTTCACGCCGCCGGCGTAATCCATCTGCGCGCTAATAATGTTGTTGTTCACGTTGAAGCGACGCGCGGTTTCGGAAAGCAGTGGCGCATCGACGGACTGACCGGTGAACTCCATGCGCAGCATCGGAACGCTGTCTGCTGCCGCTTCTGCTTTTAAACGCGCCAGATAGTCTTCCGGAATATCCAGATGCAGCGTGGACTGAATAAACTGCTGCGCCAGCGGCGTTTTTGGATGCGAGAACACTTCACTTACCGTGTCCTGCTCGATCAGTTCACCGTTACTGATGACCGCCACGCAGTCACAGATGCGTTTCACCACATCCATCTCGTGCGTAATAAGGAGAATAGTCAGGCCCAGGCGACGGTTAATGTCTTTCAGCAGTTCGAGAATCGAACGCGTGGTCGCCGGGTCCAGTGCGCTGGTGGCTTCATCACACAGCAGCACTTTAGGGTTGCTTGCCAGCGCGCGGGCGATGGCCACGCGCTGCTTTTGCCCACCGGACAGATTTGCCGGGTAGCTATCATGTTTATCGCCCAGACCCACCAGGTCCAGCAGTTCAGTGACGCGACGCTTCACCTCTTCTTTAGGTGTGTTGTCCAGCTCCAGTGGCAGCGCGACGTTTCCAAAAACGGTGCGGGAAGCCAGCAGGTTAAAGTGCTGGAAAATCATGCCAATCTGACGGCGCGCTTTGGTGAGTTCTTTCTCTGAAAGGGCGGTAAGTTCCTGGCCGCCAACTTCTACATGGCCCTGGGTTGGGCGCTCAAGCAGGTTAACACAACGGATCAGCGTACTTTTACCTGCACCCGATGCGCCAATGACGCCATAAATTTGACCAGCAGGAACATGCAGGCTGACATTGTTCAGCGCCTGAATGGATCGGTTCCCCTGCTGGAACACTTTGGTGATATTGGAAAGTTTAATCATTAGATTATTTTTATCGTATGTAAGTTAGCCGTGGCATTTTGTTCTGCCAGATACGGGTGATGACCGTAAACAAAACGGATGTTAAGGCATCCAGACGTCTAAATCAATCCAACTCTCTACGATGAGCACTTTATTGCGCTGTGATTCATGAGATACTAGCTGAACATGCCTTTTTCAGGAGCAAACCGGTGGCAAAATCAGTACCCGCAATTTTTCTCGATCGTGATGGCACTATTAATGTGGATCACGGTTACGTTCATGAGATCGATGAATTTGAGTTTATCGATGGCGTTATAGATGCCATGCGCCAGTTGAAAGAGATGGGCTACGCGCTGGTGGTCGTCACGAACCAGTCCGGTATTGCTCGCGGTAAATTCACCGAGGCGCAGTTCGAGACGCTGACGGAATGGATGGACTGGTCGCTGGCTGACCGCGGTGTAGATCTCGACGGCATCTACTATTGCCCGCACCACCCACAGGGAACGGTAGATGAGTATCGCCAGACGTGTGATTGCCGCAAGCCGCATCCGGGAATGTTCATCTCTGCGCAGGAGTTCCTGCAGATTGATATGGCAGCTTCATATATGGTGGGCGATAAACTGGAGGATATGCAAGCCGCAGCAGCCGCTGGCGTAGGAACCAAAGTTTTGGTACGTACCGGTAAACCCGTAACGCCAGAAGCAGAGAATGCAGCAGATTGGGTAATTAGTAGTCTGGCTGAGCTGCCAAAAGAGATTAAAAAGCGCCAAAAATAGCCTTTTTGGTGAAAAGGTGAGCGGTTGAAATAAAAATGCATTTTTCCGCTTGTCATTCCCCGGCAGCCCCCTATAATGCGCCTCCATCGACACGGCGGATGTGAATCACTTCACAAACAACCCGGTCGATTGAAGAGAAAAAATCCTGAAATAACGGGTTGACTCTGAAAGAGGAAAGCGTAAT
>CAMKZP010000189.1 GCA_946477805.1 uncultured Enterobacter sp. | reverse complement strand
CGTGCTGGCGGCGCAGGCTCAGGCCGAGGGCGTGCCGATCACCGATAAGATCGCCCTGGTGCTGACCGACCTCGAAATGCCGGAGATGGACGGCTTTACGCTGACGCGCAAAATCAAAACCGATCCGTTCCTGAAGGACATTCCGGTGGTGATCCACTCGTCCTTGTCCGGCAACGCCAACGAAGACCATATTCGTAAAGTGAAGGCTGACGGGTACGTGGCGAAGTTTGAGCTCAACGAGCTGTCGTCGGTGATTGAAGAGGTGCTGGACCGCTCGATGAAGAAGATTGATGGGCCGTTGATCAGTCGCAAGCAGTTGGCTTAAGCAGGGTGCGGGCTGGTGCCCTCACCCCGGCCCTCTCCCACAGGGAGAGCAAGAAAACCATAAAAAACCCGCCGGAGCGGGTTTTTGTTTTTACATCAGCGGCATCGCGCGCTGCACGATATCAATCAGCGGCTGCGGATAGATACCGAAGATCAGCACCAGCAGCGCGGAGATCAGCACCACGATACCCCCGGCGCTGTACTGCCAGTTGGACGGCGCATCGCGGTTGAGCTGCTGAGGTGCGCTCAGATACAGGCTCACGGCTACGCGCAGGTAGTAGTAGAGGCCAATCGCGGAGCCGATAACGACACCCGCCGTCAGCCACCACAGACCCGCCTGCACACCGACGGCCAGCACGTAGAACTTACCGATAAAGCCCAGCGTCATCGGGATACCCGCCAGAGAGAGCATCATCACGGTCATGACCGCAGACAGAATCGGACGGTGCCAGAACAGACCGCGGTAGGAGAACAGCGAGTCTGCGTCCGGGCCACGGTACGGGCTGGACATCAGGCTCACCACGCCAAACGCGCCGAGGCTGCTGAACAGGTAACCGGCCAGATAGACGCCCACGGTTTCCATCGACATTTCGCCGCTCTGCAGCGCAATCAGCGCCACCAGCAGGTAGCCCAGATGGGAGATAGAGGAGTAGCCCAGCAGACGCTTGATGTTGGTCTGGCTCAGCGCCATCAGGTTACCGAAGATGATGGAAACGAACGCGATAATGCCGAGCACCACGCGAACCGCTTCGCTGTCACCCACCGGCGCGTACAGGAACAGACGCATCACCACGCCGAAGATAGCAATTTTGCTTGCCGTCGCCAGGAAGGTGGAAACCGGCGCCGGAGCACCCTGGTATACGTCTGGCGTCCACAGGTGGAACGGCACCAGAGAGAGCTTGAAGCCAAGGCCGACGATCATCATGCCCAGACCTGCCAGCAGCAGCGGCTCGTGCAGCATGCCGTCGCCGAGGCTCTTGCCGATAGCCAGGAACGAAAGATTACCCGTCTGTGCGTACAGCAGCGCAATACCGAACAGCAGGAACGACGACGCGGCAGCGGACAGAATGGTGTACTTGATCGCCGCTTCCAGAGAGCGTTTCTGGCGGAAGGCGTAACCAATCAGGCCGAACAGCGGGAGAGAGATCAGCTCAATACCGAGGAACAGCGCGGCCAGGTGGTTCGCGTTCGCCAGCAGAATGCCGCCCAGCGCGGCAATCAGTACCAGCAGGTAAAACTCTTCTTTGTTGTCGTTGTAGCCCTCAAGCCAAGGGTACGCAAAGGTGCAGGTTGCCAGGCTCGCCAGCAGAACCAGACCGGTGTACAGCATGGCATAGCCGTCTACGCGCATCATTGGCGTGACGTCCATCGCTCCCGCCTGGCCAACAAACCAGAGGGAGACTAACGCAGCGTTCAGACCCAAAACGGAGAGGGTCGCATTCAGGAAGTGATTGCGTCGCCACGCAATGGAGAGCATCACAACCACCACCGTCAATCCGACGATCAGCAGCGGTAGCAGCGCGATCAGTTGTTGTGGAGTTATTGTCATGGCGAATTACGGCCTTGTAGTAGAAGCAGAATTAACAAACCACTGCTGGATATTGCCCATCGCGGAATGCGAGGTATCCAGAATCGGCTGCGGATAGAAGCCCAGCAGCACCAGCAGTACGACCAGCAGCAGGATGATGAACAGCTCGCGCAGCGACATCCCCGGCAGTTCTTTTGCAGCAATTTCGCTCTTCGCTTTACCGAAGTAGGCGCGATGCAGCATCGCCAGCGAGTAGACGGAAGCGAACACCAGGCCAAAGGTAGAGATGACGGTAATCATCGGAACCACCTTGAAGCTGCCGAACAGAATCATAAATTCGCCGACGAAGTTACCGGTGCCCGGCATACCCAGGGTCGCCACGGCGAAGAACATGGACAGCGCAGGCAGCCATTTCATCTTGCCCCACAGGCCGCCCATCATGCGCATGTCGCGGGTGTGCAAACGCTCATACAGCTGGCCGCACAGGATGAAGAGACCGGCAGCGGACAGGCCGTGGGCAATCATCTGGATCACCGCGCCCTGGTACGCCAGCTGGCTGCCGGTGTAGATCGCAATCAGCACGAAGCCCATGTGGGAAACGGAGGTATAGGCGATCAGACGCTTGATATCGTACTGCGTGAAGGCCATCCACGCGCCGTAGAAGATACCGATCACGCCGAGCCACATGGCAATTGGCGCGAACTCAGCGGAGGCGTTCGGGAACAGCGGCAGCGCGAAACGCAGCAGACCGTAGGCCGCGGTTTTCAGCAGAATACCGGCCAGGTCAACGGAACCCGCCGTTGGCGCCTGGGAGTGCGCGTCTGGCAGCCAGCCGTGCAGCGGAACCACCGGCATTTTCACCGCGAAGGCGATGAAGAAGCCCAGCATCAGCAGGTATTCCACGCCGTGCGACATCGGGGTTTTCAGCAGATCTTCGTAGTTGAAGGTCCAGACGCCGGTCGCATTGTAATGCACGAACACCAGCGCCAGGATAGCAATCAGCATCACCAGACCGCTCGCCTGGGTGTAGATGAAGAACTTGGTAGCCGCCGTGATGCGCGTTTTACCGTCGGACGCCTTGTGGCCCCACAGCGCGATCAGGAAGTACATCGGCACCAGCATCATCTCCCAGAAGAAGAAGAACAGGAACATGTCTATGGCAAGGAACACGCCGATCACGCCGCCCAGGATCCACATCAGGTTCAGGTGGAAGAAGCCCTGGTATTTTTCGATTTCTCGCCAGGAGCAAAGCACCGCCAGAACGCCGAGCAGACCGGTCAGCACCACCATCAGCAGCGACAGACCGTCAATGGCCAGGTGGATGGTGATACCAAAACGTGGGATCCACGGCAGGATAAACTCATCCTGCCACTGCGGAATACCCGCAGACTGGGTCAATGAATAGCCACCCTGCAACCACAGTTGCAGGCCAAGCGCGAGCGTCAATCCCATGGTAATCAGCGCGATCCAGCGCGGCATCTTCACGCCAAAGCGTTCAGTCTGCCAGCACAGGAAGCCGCCGATGAAGGGAATTAATATTAGCCAGGGTAGTAACATGGCGATTTTTATTCCTTGTTAAAGTCCCTAAGGGACCGATTTTCAACGAATTCGACAAAATTCACGTTTGAGTGCGGTTTGTAGTGTCGGGTGGCGCTAGCGCTTACCCGACCTACGGTCTCACAGGCCCGGTAAGCGCAGCGCCACCGGGCAAAACCGCAATCTCAAATCAAATCAACGCAACACCATCAGCAGCGCCAGCACGATAACCGCACCGATGCTCATGGACGCCACATACCAGCGCAGGTAGCCGTTCTCGCTGTAGAGCAGGCCTTTACCTGCAAAGCGGGAGAGGATCGCCGGAATATTCATCATGCTGTTCATCGGGTCGCGCTTCAGCAGCCACGCGATGCCCAGGAACGGCTTGACGAAAATCATGTCGTACAGCCAGTCGAAGCCCCACGCGTTGTACCACCAGGTGCCCAGCAGACGGCCCGGCGCGCTGTTGGCAACGGCAGTCACCAGCGTGCGTTTACCCAGCCACAGCCATGCCGCAATCAGGATGCCCGCAATAGCGACCACGCCGGAAGTGATTTCAAGCGTCAGAACGCGACCGTGCTCAAGCTCGGTTGTCGCCGGCAGTACGCCCTGCAGCGGTGGCACAATCATCGCGCCAACGAAGGTGGAGAGTACCAGCAGCACAATCAGCGGCAGGTGGTGGGTAATCCCCTTCCCTGCGTGAGCGTGAATTTGTTCTTTACCGTGGAATACGATGAAAATCATACGGAAGGTGTACAGGGAGGTCATAAATGCACCGACCAGACCCGCAACCATCAGATTGATATGTCCATTCGCCATAGCGCCCGCAAGGATTTCGTCCTTACTGAAGAAGCCCGCGGTAATCAGCGGCAGCGCCGCCAGCGCCGCGCCGCCCACCAGGAAGCAGACGTACACCAGCGGGATGGACTTACGCAGCCCGCCCATTTTGAAGATGTTCTGCTCGTGGTGGCAGGCGAGGATCACCGAACCGGATGAGAGGAACAGCAGCGCCTTAAAGAACGCGTGCGTCATCAGGTGGAAAATCGCCGCGTCCCACGCCTGTACGCCCAGCGCCAGGAACATGTAGCCAATCTGGCTCATGGTGGAGTACGCAAGTACGCGCTTGATGTCGGTCTGCACCAGCGCGGCAAAGCCTGCCAGCACCAGCGTGACCGCACCCACGATACCCACCAGATGCAGAATTTCCGGGGTCATCAGGAACAGACCATGGGTACGCGCAATCAGGTACACACCGGCGGTCACCATGGTTGCAGCGTGGATCAGCGCGGAGACAGGCGTTGGGCCCGCCATCGCGTCGGCCAGCCACGTCTGCAGCGGCAGCTGCGCGGATTTACCCACGGCACCACCCAGCAGCATCAGCGTTGCCCACCACAGCATGTCGTTGCCTGCAGCGAAGTGCGCCGGCGCCAGCTCCACCATTTCGCGGAAGTTCAGCGTGCCCAGTTCGTTGTAGAGAATGAACAGCGCGAAAGCGAGGAACACGTCACCCACGCGGGTCACGACGAACGCTTTCATGGCCGCTGCGCCATTCTTCGGATCGGTGTAGTAGAAGCCGATCAGCAGGTAAGAGCACAGCCCCACGCCTTCCCAGCCCAGGTACATCAGCAGCAGGTTATCGGCCAGCACCAGAACGACCATGCTGGCGATAAACAGGTTGGTGTAGGCGAAGAAGCGGGAGTACCCCTCTTCACCGCGCATATACCAGGAGGCGAACATGTGGATCAGGAAGCCCACGCCGGTCACCACGGAGAGCATGGTCAGGGACAGACCATCCAGCACCAGGTTGAAGCCGATGTTGAAATCACCGACCGACATCCAGGTCCACAGCGGCACGCTGAAGGCCTGACGCCCGTTGTTGAAGAAGTCGATACCCGCGTACGCCGTGACCAGCGCAGCCAGACCGATAGAGCCAATGCCCACGGTCGCAGACAGATTCTCAGACCAGCGGCCGCGAGAAAACGCCAGCAGCACGAAGCCAATCAGCGGAAAAATAATGGTTAAGGCAAGCATGTTCATCCACGCAACTCACTTACTGAATCGATGTTCAGGTTCTGGCGGCGACGATGGAGCTGCAGCAACAGCGCCAGGCCAATACTCGCTTCGGCAGCCGCAAGGCTGATGGCGAGAATGTACATCACCTGACCGTCGGCCTGGCCCCAGTAGCTCCCGGCGACCACGAAGGCCAGCGCGGAGGCGTTAATCATGATTTCCAGACCGATCAGCATAAACAGCAGATTGCGGCGGATAACCAGACCGGTTAAGCCCAGGACGAACAAAATCGCAGCGAGGATCAGTCCATGTGTTAAGGGGATCATGCGCGCTCCTCCGTTTTTCTTTTCGCGCGGTCGTCAATGCGGTTGCTCAGCACCTCGCCAGCACGCTCTTCGCGGCCCACGTGGAAGGCGACAACCAGGCCCGCCAGCAGCAGCATTGACGCCAGCTCAACCGCCAGAACGTAAGGACCAAACAGTGCGATACCCACTTCCTTGGCGCTGATTGGCGTGCCGTCGATACCCTGATCGTTGACGCCCAGGATGGCGTAAACGATCACCACCAGCATGATGGCCGACAGAATTGCCGGGCCAATCCACACCTGCGGTTTTAACCACTGACGTTCCTGCTCAATTTCAGAGCCGCCCAGGTTCAGCATCATCACCACGAAGACGAACAGCACCATAATGGCACCCGCGTAGACGATGATTTCAAGCGCACCGGCGAAGTGCGCGCCCAGTGCAAAGAACACCCCGGAAATGGCCAGCAGCGAAATGATTAAGTACAGCAGCGCATGCACCGGGTTGGTGTGCGTGATCACTCGCAGCGTAGCCAGGATGGCGATAAGGCCACAGATATAAAAAGCGAATTCCATTGCCCTCTCCTTACGGTAACAGGCTCTTGACGTCGATAGGCTTAGCTTCGTTCTCTGCTTCGCCCTTATCTTTGCCGTCGATTGCCATACCCGCCATCCGGTAGAAGTTATATTCCGGGTATTTGCCCGGACCGGAAATCAGCAGATCCTCTTTCTCGTACACCAGATCCTGACGCTTGTACTCACCCAGCTCGAAGTCTGGAGTCAGCTGAATCGCCGTGGTTGGGCACGCTTCTTCGCACAGGCCGCAGAAAATGCAGCGTGAGAAGTTGATGCGGAAGAACTCTGGGTACCAGCGGCCGTCTACCGTCTCTGCTTTCTGCAGAGAGATACAGCCGACCGGACAGGCTACCGCACACAGGTTACAGGCAACGCAGCGCTCGGAGCCGTCCGGATCGCGCGTCAGCACGATACGGCCACGGTAGCGCGGCGGCAGATATACCGGCTCTTCCGGGTACATCCGGGTTTCGCGTTTAGCAAACGCGTGCAGGCCGATCATCCAGATACTGCGTACCTGGGTGCCGAAACCTACCAATATTTCTTTTAAGGTCATGATCTCAAAGCCCCTTATGGCTGCTGCCAGAGAATGACAGCCGCCGTTACCAGCAAGTTGACGAGCGTCAGCGGCAGGCACACTTTCCAGCCGAAGGACATTACCTGGTCATAACGCGGACGCGGTAAGGACGCACGAATCAAAATGAACATCATCATGAAGAACGCGGTTTTCAGCGCGAACCAGATGAACGGCGGTAAGAACGGGCCATGCCAGCCACCAAAGAACAGCGTTACCATCAACGCGGAAATGGTGACGATACCGATGTACTCGCCCACGAAGAACAGACCGAATTTCATACCGGAATATTC
>CAMKZP010000188.1 GCA_946477805.1 uncultured Enterobacter sp. | reverse complement strand
CCATTTCACCCATGCCGAGAAACTTGCCTTCTTCACCTTCGGTCACGCGTACCAGGCCTTCCAGCGGTGCACCTGATGTGCGAACCGGATTACCGTTCTTAAAGTATACGGACGATGTTAAAGGAAGATTAACCACCGGGAAATCCGCTGCAGGGCTGTCCATTGGCATCAGCAGTGGATCAAGCAGGGTTGCAGGAGCAATGCCCTGCGCTTGTGCTTGTTCTGCCAGTTCGCGAAGGTGCTCAAGCGTCACCATGCGCTCAACAGGATATTTGCTGACGGCCAGACGACGCAGGTAAATCACATGCGCGCCGCAGCCCAGCTTTTCACCAAGATCGTCGATGATGGTGCGAATATAGGTGCCTTTCGAGCAGTGCACTTCCAGCTCCAGCTCATCGCCTTCGTGGCGAATGAACAGCAGCTCATACACGGTAATCGGACGGGCTTCACGCGGGACGTCAATGCCCTGACGCGCATATTCGTACAGTTTCTTGCCCTGATATTTCAGCGCCGAATACATCGACGGCACCTGCATCGTGTCACCACGGAAGCTTTCCAGCGCCGCATCCAGCTGGCCGGCGCTAAAGTTCACCGGGCGCTCTTCGACGACCTGACCATCCGCATCGGAGGTATCCGTGCGCTGGCCCAGCCGGGCAATCACGCGATAACGCTTATCGGAATCCAGCAGGTACTGGGAAAACTTTGTCGCTTCCCCCAGGCAAACCGGCAGCATGCCCGTCGCCAGCGGATCCAGCGCGCCCGTATGGCCCGCGCGGTTGGCGTTAAAAATACGCTTCACTTTTTGCAGCACGTCGTTGCTGGAGGCACCCTGAGGTTTATCCAGCAGCAGTACGCCGTGCACGTCGCGACCGCGACGACGAGGACGACTCATCAGTCCTCCTTGCTGTCGTCCGCTGGGTTAACACGACGCTCGTCGTCGTGTTTCACCACGCTGGTCACCAGGTTGGACATACGCATACCTTCGACCAGCGAGTTGTCGTAGAAGAAGGTCAGCTCAGGCACGATACGCAGGCGCATCGCTTTGCCGAGCAGAGAGCGGATGAAGCCTGAGGCTTCCTGCAGCGCTTTAATGCCATTTTTGACGGCCGCTTCGTCCTGGTCATTCAGGAAGGTCACGAACACTTTGGCATACGCCAGGTCGCGGGACATTTCCACGCCAGAGACGGTGGTCATCATGCCCACGCGTGGGTCTTTAATTTCACGTTGCAGAATGAGCGCGATCTCTTTCTGCATTTCCTGCGCGACGCGCTGAGGGCGACCAAATTCTTTCGCCATAATAAATTCTCCAGACAAAAAAGGGGCTAAAGCCCCTTTTTGAAATTATTGCCGGGTGGCGCTTCGCTTACCCGGCCTACGCTAGTGAATCTTCTGAGGATTTTGGGTTGCAACAAGGCGGCAAGCTCGTGATCCCCGGGAGCATAGATAACTATGTGACCGGGGTGAACGAGCGCAGCCAACGCAGTGGCGGCCCAAAAGCCGACGAAGATTACGCGATGGTACGCTGAATTTCGATGATCTCGAACACTTCGATCATATCGCCAACGCGAACGTCGTTGTAGTTCTTCACGCCGATACCACATTCCATGCCGTTACGAACTTCGTTAACGTCATCTTTGAAGCGGCGCAGGGACTCCAGCTCGCCTTCGTAGATAACCACGTTGTCACGCAGTACGCGGATTGGGTTATGACGCTTGATGTTACCTTCGGTAACCATACAGCCCGCGATCGCACCGAATTTCGGTGATTTGAACACGTCACGTACTTCAGCCAGACCGATGATCTGCTGTTTCAGCTCAGGAGACAGCATGCCGCTCATCGCTGCTTTCACTTCGTCGATCAGGTTATAGATGACGGAGTAGTAGCGCAGATCCAGGCTTTCCGCATCGATAACTTTACGCGCAGAGGCGTCAGCACGAACGTTGAAGCCAACCAGGATAGCGTTAGACGCTGCGGCCAGGGTAGCGTCGGTTTCGGTGATGCCACCTACGCCAGAACCGATGATCTTCACTTTAACTTCGTCAGTAGACAGTTTCAGCAAGGAGTCGGAAATCGCTTCCACAGAACCCTGAACGTCGGCTTTCAGAACGATGTTCACTTCGTGAACTTCGCCTTCGGTCATGTTCGCAAACATGTTCTCGAGCTTAGATTTCTGCTGACGAGCCAGCTTAACTTCACGGAATTTGCCCTGACGATACAGTGCCACTTCACGCGCTTTTTTCTCGTCACGCACAACGGTCACTTCATCACCGGCAGCCGGAACACCGGACAGACCCAGGATTTCGACCGGAATAGATGGACCTGCTTCCAGCACTTCCTGGCCCAGTTCGTTACGCATCGCACGAACGCGACCGTATTCGAAGCCGCACAGAACGATATCGCCCTTGTGCAGCGTACCTTCACGAACCAGAACCGTAGCAACCGGACCACGGCCTTTATCCAGGAAGGATTCGATAACCGCGCCGCTCGCCATACCGTTACGAATCGCTTTCAGTTCCAGAACTTCAGCCTGCAGCAGGATAGCGTTCAGCAGGTCGTCGATACCGGTACCCGCTTTAGCAGATACAGGGATGAACTGCGCTTCGCCGCCCCACTCTTCCGGCATAACGCCGTACTGAGACAGTTCGTTCTTAACGCGGTCCATGTCGGCTTCTGGCTTATCGATTTTGTTCACTGCAACAACCAGAGGCACCTGCGCCGCTTTTGCGTGCTGGATAGCTTCAATGGTCTGTGGCATCACGCCATCGTCGGCAGCAACAACCAGTACAACGATATCCGTTGCCTGAGCACCACGAGCACGCATTGAGGTAAACGCTGCGTGGCCTGGGGTATCCAGGAAGGTGATCATGCCGTTTTCGGTTTCTACATGGTACGCACCGATGTGCTGGGTAATACCACCCGCTTCGCCGGAGGCAACCTTAGTAGAACGAATGTAGTCGAGCAGAGAGGTTTTACCGTGGTCAACGTGACCCATGATGGTCACAACCGGTGCACGCGGTTCAGCCGCTGCGCCAGTGTCACGGTCGCTCATTACTGCTTCTTCCAGCTCGTTTTCACGACGCAGGATAACTTTGTGGCCCATCTCTTCGGCAACCAGCTGTGCGGTTTCCTGGTCGATAACCTGGTTGATGGTGGCCATTGCGCCCAGCTTCATCATCGCTTTGATGACCTGAGAGCCTTTAACCGCCATCTTGTTCGCCAGATCGCCAACGGTGATGGTTTCGCCAATGATAACGTCACGGTTAACAGCCTGAGCTGGCTTCTGGAAGCCTTGCTGCAGCGCGGAACCTTTACGCTTGCCGCCTTTACCACCGCGGCCCGCTGCGCGCGCTTCTTCGCGATCGGCTTTGGATTCAGCGTGCTTGTTGCCTTTCTTCTGAGGACGGGCAGTTTTCGACGCGGTGCGGGTACGGCCACGGCCACCCTCAACTTCGCGGTCGTTTTCGTCTTCTGCCTGACGTGCGTGCTGAGAAGTGGTTACGTGATAGTCACTGGTATCTTCCGTCGGCTCGACAGGATTAATACCATTCTTCTCGTTTTCTTCTGCCATACGGCGCGCTTCTTCAGCAACACGACGTGCGTCTTCTTCCAGCTTACGGCGTGCTTCTTCTTCCGCTTTACGCTTCAGTTCAGCAGCTTCATTTTCACGACGGGCTTTTTCCGTCTGGGCTGTTTTGGTCATTTCGTCAGTCTGTTGATTGCTCACTTTGTCTTTTTCCGCCGCGTCACGCTTCGCTTTATCACTGGCATCGCGCTTCGCTTTTTCTGCGGCCTCACGTTCAGCTTTTAATTCTGCCTCACGTTTGGCAGTTGCTTCTGCCTCACGCTGAGCTTGTTCTTCCGCTTCACGCTGTGCCTGCTCTTCCGCGGCAAGGCGTTCAGCCTCTTGCGGATCACGTTTTACAAAGGTGCGCGTCTTGCGGACTTCGATTTGTACCGATTTGCTTTTGCCACCGGTACCTGGAACATTTAACGTACTGCGCGTTTTGCGCTGTAACGTCAGTTTATCAGGCGCCGAACCGTGTTCGCGGTTCAGGTGCGATAATAAGGTTTGTTTCTCTTGCGCGGTCACTGAGTCATCAGCGGACTTCGGGATCCCTGCATCAGCAAATTGCTGTACCAGGCGGTCCACGGAAGTCTGAATTTCGGCAGCCAACGTTTTTACAGTTACATCAGTCATGCTGTTCCTTCCTGCTACAGTTTATTACGCTTCGTCGCCGAACCAGCAAATATTACGTGCGGCCATGATGAGTTCGCCGGCTTTCTCGTCGGTTAAACCTTCGATATCAGCCAGGTCATCAACGCCTTGCTCAGCGAGATCTTCCAGCGTACAAACACCACGGGCAGCCAGCTTGAACGCAATCGCACGATCAAGACCTTCCAGATTCAGCAGGTCATCAGCCGGCTTCTTATCGCCAAGGCTTTCTTCCTGAGCCAGTGCCAGGGTGGTCAGTGCGTTTTTAGCGCGTTCACGCAGGGCTTCAACGGTTTGTTCATCCAGACCGTCAATTTCCAGCAGCTCTTTCATTGGCACGTAGGCCAGTTCTTCCAGCGTAGAGAAACCTTCTTCAACCAGAACAGTGGCGAAATCTTCGTCAATGTCGAGGTATTTAGTGAAGGTATCGATCGCCGCGTGGGCTTCAGCCTGATGCTTAGCCTGCAGGTCATCAACGGTCATCACGTTGAGTTCCCAGCCGCTCAGCTGTGACGCCAGGCGTACGTTCTGACCGTTACGGCCGATCGCCTGCGCCAGGTTGCCCGCTTCTACAGCGATATCCATGGTGTGTTTGTCTTCGTCAACAACGATAGACGCCACATCAGCCGGAGCCATTGCGTTGATTACGAACTGCGCCGGGTTATCGTCCCACAGAACGATATCGATACGCTCGCCGCCCAGTTCGGTAGAAACCGCCTGAACGCGCGCACCGCGCATACCTACGCAAGCCCCGACCGGGTCGATACGCTTGTCGTTGGTTTTCACCGCGATTTTCGCACGGGAACCCGGATCGCGGGCCGCCGCTTTGATTTCGATAACTTCTTCGCCAATTTCCGGCACTTCGATACGGAACAGTTCGACCAGCATCTCTGGCTTAGAACGGGTCACGAACAGCTGCGCACCACGCGCTTCTGGACGCACGGCGTACAGAACACCGCGGATACGGTCGCCTGGGCGGAAGTTTTCACGCGGCAGCATGTCTTCACGCAGGATCACAGCTTCAGCGTTACCCGGCAGCCCTTCGGATTTGATCTCCAGAGAGATGTTATCGCGGTTCACCTTCTTCACCACGCCGGTGATGATTTCGCCTTCCTGATCGCGGAACTGATCGACGACCAGCGCACGTTCAGCTTCGCGAACTTTCTGTACGATGACCTGCTTCGCGGTCTGGGTGGTGATACGGTCGAAGGTAACAGATTCAATCTGATCTTCAACGTACTCGCCCACGTTCAGACTTTCGTCTTCGTAACGCGCGGCTTCCAGGGTGATCTCTTTGGTCGGCTGGGTCACTTCTTCTACGATTACCCAACGACGGAATGTATCGAAGTCACCGCTTTTACGATCGATTTCTACGCGAACATCGATCTCTTGTTCGTATTTTTTCTTGGTTGCTGTAGCCAGTGCACTTTCCAGCGCTTCGAAAATCTTCTCACGCGGCAGTGATTTCTCATTGGAGACGGCTTCAACAACAGCCAAAATTTCTTTGTTCATCGCGGGCTTTTCACCTCAATCCAGACTGTTAAAAGTGGGGAACCAGGTTCGCCTTCTGGATATTACTCAGCGCGAACACTTCATCTTTGCCTTCGACTGTCACCGTGATCATCTCGCCCTCAACGGCTTTAATGACACCCTGCCATTTGCGGCGGTTCTGTACGGCCATACGCAGAACGAGAGCCACTTCTTCACCGGTAAAGCGCACATAGTGCTCGGCCGTAAACATCGGACGATCGAGGCCAGGTGAGGAAACTTCCAGGTTGTACGCAACGGTAATCGGATCTTCAACATCCATTACCGCACTGACCTGGTGGCTAACATCAGCACAATCATCAACATTGATGCCATCTTCACTATCAATATAGATGCGCAGCGTCGATGTGCGGCCGCGAACGAATTCGATGCCAACCAGTTCGTAGCCCAGTGCTTCGACCGGTGCAGTAATCATCTCTGTTAATTTTTGCTCTAATGTGGACAAGCCCACCCCCAAGACATAAAAAAAGGGCGTAAAGCCCAGTTATTCTGTAGTCAGATAACAAAAAACCCCGATAAATCGGGGCTTTAGATAACTGAACCCTATAGCCACAACTGTGGCCTGGAGCACTTTCTGAAAGAATTTTTTCAAATCCAGCTACGAAGCCTCAACGTCTTCACAGTATATTTGAAAAAGAACTTTATGGGAAAGTGGTTGCGGGGGCCGGATTTGAACCGACGACCTTCGGGTTATGAGCCCGACGAGCTACCAGGCTGCTCCACCCCGCGCCTGAAACGTGGCAAATTCTACGCGTTTTGGTGAGAATTTGCAAATAATGCTGGGATTTGGTACCGAAGACGGGACGTAAAATCGGCGTTTAGTATATTAATAGATGACCCCACCTGTCAACCCAACTTGAGTCAGGGTAAATACGGTGAATTTTTTACAAAAAATGCAGGCTTCTCTTCCGGTCATCGACAAAAGATGATTAAATGAATACTCACTAATTTTGCATAAACATGCAACGAGAGCGAAAGCGGTCTCTAATCAGTCAATCAAGCAGGGTTTTATTTTATGACGACGATTCTCAAGCATCTTCCGGTTGGACAACGTATTGGCATCGCCTTTTCTGGCGGCCTGGACACCAGCGCTGCACTGCTGTGGATGCGCCAAAAGGGAGCGGTTCCTTATGCATATACTGCGAACCTGGGTCAGCCGGATGAGGACGATTATGACGCAATCCCTCGTCGTGCCATGGAGTATGGCGCAGAGAATGCACGACTGATTGACTGTCGTAAGCAGCTGGTTGCGGAAGGTATTGCGGCTATCCAGTGCGGCGCTTTCCATAACACCACCGGCGGCCTGACCTATTTCAACACCACCCCGCTGGGCCGCGCCGTTACCGGCACCATGCTGGTTGCCGCCATGAAAGAAGATGGCGTGAACATCTGGGGTGACGGTAGCACCTATAAAGG
>CAMKZP010000187.1 GCA_946477805.1 uncultured Enterobacter sp. | reverse complement strand
CGCATGCCGCTGCCGGAGCCGGAGGTGCCGCGGCACTCTTTTGCCCCTGTCGCACCGACGGCCGTGATGACGCCGCCGCAGGTGCCCGCGCAGCCGACGCCGCCGCCGCAAAACGTGCCGCTGTCGGATGCCACCAGTTCGGTACTTGCCGCACGAAGCCAGCTGCAGCGCGCGCAGGGAGCAACCAAACCAAAAAAGAGTGAACCGGCAGCGCCTTCAAGAGCGCGGCCGGTTAACAACGCCGCGCTTGAACGACTGGCCTCGGTAACGGAGCGCGTTCAGTCGCGCCCGGCACCGTCCGCGCTCGAGCAAAAAGCCCCGGCGAAAGAAGAGGCATACCGCTGGAAAGCGACCACCATCGTTGAGACGGTGAAGGAAGAGGTCGCCACGCCGAAAGCGCTGAAAAAGGCGCTGGAGCATGAGAAAACGCCGGAGCTTTCCGCGAAGCTCGCCGAAGAGTCCATCGCGCGCGATGCCTGGGCCGCCGAGGTCAGCACGCTCCAGCTGCCGAAGCTGGTAGAGCAGGTGGCGCTCAACGCCTGGAAAGAGCAGGACGGCAATCAGGTGCGTCTGCATCTGCGCCCCAGCCAGCGGCACCTGAACTCCCCCGGCGCGCAAAAGGCGCTGGCAGAGGCGCTCAGCGCAGCGCAGGGTGCGCCGGTTGAATTGACTATCATTGAAGATGATAATCCGGCAGTTAAAACGCCGCTGGAGTGGCGACAGGCTATTTATGAAGAGAAGCTCGCGCAGGCGCGCGAGTCGATTATTGCGGATAACAACATCCAGACTCTGCGCCGGTTCTTCGACGCCGATCTGGATGAAGAGAGTATTCGCCCCATTTGATCGTGAGTCTGACTTACGGTTGTGATCATTAAACGTGAAAGAGAGAGAAGCCTATGTTCGGTGGAAAAGGCGGTCTGGGTGGCCTGATGAAGCAGGCTCAGCAGATGCAGGAAAAAATGCAGAAGATGCAGGAAGAGATCGCTCAGCTGGAAGTCACGGGTGAATCCGGTGCCGGTCTGGTGAAAGTGACCATCAACGGTGCGCACAACTGCCGCCGCGTGGAAATCGACCCAAGCCTGCTCGAAGACGACAAAGAGATGCTGGAAGATCTGGTTGCAGCCGCGTTTAACGACGCAGCGCGCCGTATCGATGAAACCCAGAAAGAGAAAATGGCCTCTGTTTCCAGCGGTATGCAGCTGCCGCCGGGCTTTAAGATGCCATTCTGATGCAAACCAGTCCGCTGCTCACGCAGTTAATGGAAGCGTTGCGCTGCCTGCCGGGCGTTGGCCCGAAGTCGGCGCAGCGCATGGCGTTTACGCTATTGCAGCGCGACCGCAGCGGCGGGATGCGCCTGGCGCAGGCTTTGACCCGCGCCATGTCGGAAATTGGTCACTGTGCGGATTGCCGTACGTTTACCGAGCAGGACGTGTGTAACATCTGCACCAATCCGCGTCGTCAGGAAAACGGTCAGATTTGCGTGGTGGAGAGTCCGGCGGACATCTACGCCATCGAACAAACCGGGCAGTTTTCCGGCCGCTATTTCGTGCTGATGGGGCATCTCTCCCCGCTGGACGGTATCGGCCCCGACGATATCGGCCTCGATCGCCTTGAACAGCGTCTTGAGTCCGAAACGATCAAAGAGGTGATCCTCGCCACCAACCCAACGGTGGAAGGGGAGGCAACCGCTAACTACATCGCCGAGCTGTGCTCGCAGTACGGCGTTGACGCCAGCCGGATCGCCCACGGTGTGCCGGTCGGCGGCGAGCTGGAGATGGTCGATGGCACCACGCTGTCGCACTCACTGGCCGGGCGTCACAAGATTATTTTCTGACCAAACGGAGGCTGCTTTTGTGGCCTCCGCTTGAAAATTCCCCCCCTTATCCCCATCTCTCACTCAACGTTTTACAACCCCATTAAATGGCATTGTTGAGGTCGACTTAGATGAAAGGACAAGAAACCCGCGGTTTCCAGTCAGAAGTAAAACAGCTTCTGCACCTGATGATCCATTCCCTGTATTCCAATAAAGAGATCTTCCTGCGCGAGCTGATTTCCAACGCATCCGATGCGGCGGACAAGCTGCGCTTCCGCGCGCTGTCTAACCCGGATCTGTACGAAGGCGACGGCGAGCTGCGCGTGCGCGTCTCGTTCAATAAAGAGAACCGCACCCTGACCATCGCCGACAATGGCATCGGGATGAACCGTGATGAGGTAATTGACCACCTCGGCACCATCGCCAAATCCGGCACCAAATCCTTCCTCGAATCCATGGGCTCAGACCAGGCGAAAGACAGCCAGCTGATCGGCCAGTTCGGCGTGGGCTTCTACTCGGCGTTCATCGTGGCGGATAAAGTCACCGTGCGCACCCGAGCGGCGGGCGACAGCGCTGAAAACGGCGTGCTGTGGGAGTCCCACGGTGAAGGCGAGTACACCGTTGACGATATCACCAAGGCGGATCGCGGGACCGAAATCACCCTGCATCTGCGCGAAGGCGAAGATGATTTCCTGAACGACTGGCGCGTGCGCTCCATCATCAGCAAATATTCCGACCACATCGCGCTGCCGGTGGAGATTGAAAAACAGGAAGAGAAAGACGGCGAAACCGTGGTCTCCTGGGAGAAAATCAACAAGGCGCAGGCGCTGTGGACGCGCAATAAGTCGGAAATTAAAGACGACGAATACAACGAATTCTACAAGCACATTGCCCACGACTTTACCGACCCGCTGGCCTGGAGCCACAACCGCGTGGAAGGGAAGCAGGAGTACACCAGCCTGCTGTACATTCCGGCGCAGGCGCCGTGGGACATGTGGAACCGCGATCACAAGCACGGCCTGAAGCTGTACGTGCAGCGCGTGTTCATCATGGACGACGCGGAGCAGTTCATGCCGAACTACCTGCGCTTCACCCGTGGCCTGATTGACTCTAACGATCTGCCGCTGAACGTCTCCCGTGAAATCCTGCAGGACAGCACCGTCACCCGTAACCTGCGCAACGCGCTGACCAAGCGTACGCTGCAGATGCTGGAAAAACTGGCGAAAGACGACGCGGAGAAATACCAGACCTTCTGGAAACAGTTCGGCCTGGTGCTGAAAGAGGGCCCGGCGGAAGATACCGCAAACGTGGAGACCATCGCGAAGCTGCTGCGCTTCGCCTCTACGCATACCGACTCCTCCGAGCAGACCGTCTCGCTGGAAGAGTACATCTCCCGCATGAAGGACGGGCAGGAGAAGATCTACTACATCACCGCAGACAGCTACGCTGCGGCGAAGAGCAGCCCGCACCTGGAGCTGCTGCGTAAGAAAGGCATCGAAGTGCTGCTCCTTTCTGACCGCATCGACGAGTGGATGATGAACTACCTGACCGAGTTTGACGGCAAATCCTTCCAGTCCGTTGCCAAAGCTGACGACTCTATCGACAAGCTGGCGGACGAAGTAGATGAAAGCGCAAAAGAGGCGGAGAAAGCGCTGGAGCCGTTCGTTGAGCGCGTGAAAACGCTGCTGGGCGATCGCGTGAAAGAGGTGCGCTTCACGCACCGCCTGACCGATACCCCGGCGATTGTCACCACCGACGCGGACGAGATGGGCACCCAGATGGCGAAACTGTTCGCGGCTGCGGGCCAGGCGATGCCGGAAGTGAAGTACATCTTCGAGCTGAACCCGGATCACCCGCTGGTCAAACGCGCGGCGGACACGCAGGACGACGCCCGCTTCGCCGAGTGGGTTGAGCTGCTGCTGGATCAGTCCCTGCTGGCCGAACGCGGCACGCTGGAAGATCCTAACCTGTTCATTAAGCGTGTGAATGCGCTGCTGCTGGCGTAATTAAAACACCTGCCCCTCACCCAGCCCTCTCCCCACAGGGGAGAGGGTGTAAAAGTTCCCTCTCCCCTGTGGGGAGAGGGCCAGGGTGAGGGGGATCCTCCGCACTATCCCAAATTATCTCCCCCATTAACCGTTTCAGCCTTCCCGCCTTCCTTGAGCCACGTCCGTTCTGATGGTATTGTTTAGCGCTTTTGAAAAATTGAACCAACTTTTGAGGGGATTTTCGCAATGCGTATTATTCTGCTTGGCGCTCCGGGCGCGGGTAAAGGAACTCAGGCTCAGTTCATCATGGAGAAATACGGTATTCCGCAAATCTCTACCGGTGACATGCTGCGTGCCGCCGTTAAATCTGGCTCCGAGCTGGGCAAACAGGCGAAAGACATCATGGACGCAGGCAAGCTGGTGACTGACGAACTGGTTATCGCCCTGGTAAAAGAACGCATCACTCAGGAAGATTGCCGTAACGGTTTCCTGCTGGACGGCTTCCCGCGCACTATCCCACAGGCTGATGCGATGAAAGAAGCAGGCATCAACGTGGATTACGTTCTGGAGTTCGACGTGCCGGACGAGCTGATCGTTGACCGTATCGTGGGCCGTCGCGTGCACGCTGCCTCTGGCCGCGTTTACCACATCAAATTCAACCCGCCTAAGGTTGAAGGCAAAGACGACGTGACCGGCGAAGAGCTGACCACCCGTAAAGACGATCAGGAAGAGACCGTACGCAAGCGACTGGTGGAATACCATCAGATGACCGCTCCGCTGATCGGCTACTACTCTAAAGAAGCGCAGGCGGGTAACACCAAATACGCGAAAGTGGACGGCACCCAGGCCGTTGCTGACGTGCGTGCAGAGCTGGAAAAAATCCTCGGCTAAGCGCGCCTCTCTCACCCGGTCTCTCCGGGTGAGAAATATTCTCATCTTACCTATCACTGCAATGGGTTCCGTTTAAACGCATTTCCGCTACAATTGACAACCTATCAAATGGTTAAGAGGCGTGAATGAGTCAGGCGAAAACCGGCATCCTGCTTGCTAATCTGGGCACTCCAGAAGCACCCACTCCAGACGCGGTAAAACGCTATCTGCGACAATTTTTAAGCGACACGCGCGTTGTGGATACCCCAAGACTGCTGTGGTGGCCGCTGCTGCGTGGCGTCATTCTGCCGATTCGTTCTCCGCGCGTGGCAAAACTTTACCAGTCCGTCTGGATGGAAGAGGGCTCGCCGCTGATGGTCTACAGCCGCCGCCAGGAAAAGGCGCTGGCTGCCCGTCTGCCGGATATGCCCGTTGCGCTCGGCATGAGCTACGGTAAACCCTCGCTGAAAAGCGCCGTTGACGATCTGCTCGCGCAGGGCGTTGAGCACATTGTGGTGCTGGCGCTCTACCCGCAGTATTCGTGCTCCACGGTGGCTGCCGTCTGGGACGAGCTGGCGCGTATTCTGGCGACGCGCCGACGCATTCCCGCGGTGACTTTTATTCGCGACTACGCGGATAACGATCTTTACATCAAGGCCCTCGCCGGCAGCGTGCGGGCCTCCTTCGAAAAACACGGGGAGCCGGATCTGCTGCTGCTCTCCTATCACGGCATTCCGCAGCGCTTCGCCGACGAAGGTGATGACTACCCGCAGCGCTGCCGCGACACCACACGCGAGCTGGTTTCCGCGCTGGGCCTGCCGCCTGAGAAGGTGATGATGACCTTCCAGTCACGCTTTGGCCGCGAGCCGTGGCTGACGCCCTACACGGATGAAACCCTTAAGATGCTGGGCGAGAAGGGCGTGAAGCATATTCAGGTCATGTCGCCGGGCTTCTCGGCAGACTGTCTGGAGACGCTGGAAGAGATTGCCGTTCAGAACAAAGAGTTCTTCCTCGAAGCGGGTGGAACAAAGTATGAGTACATTCCGGCACTTAACGACTCACCTGAACATATCGACATGATGGTTTCGCTGGTGACAAACAGCCGCTGATCGCGCGGGAGGCCGGGTTTGTGCTACCATTCCCGGCTTCTATTCCTTGCACAGTTCAGACCATGAAATTTCCCGGTAAACGTAAATCCAAACACTATTTCCCCGTCAACGCTCGCGATCCGCTCCTGCAGCAAATCCAGCCGGTCAATGAAACCAGCGCCGCATGGGTGGTGGGTATCGATCAGACGCTGGTCGATATTGAAGCCAAAGTGGATGATGCGTTTGTCGCGCGCTACGGTCTGAGCGCCGGCCACTCGCTGGTGATAGAGGATGACGTCGCCGAAGCGCTGTACCAGGAGCTGGTGCGTGAAAACCTCATCACCCATCAGTTCGCCGGTGGCACCATCGGCAACACCATGCACAACTACTCGGTGCTGGCGGACGACCGCTCGGTCCTGCTGGGCGTGATGTGCAGCAATATTGAAATCGGCGGCTACGCCTACCGCTACCTGTGCAATACCTCCAGCCGTACCGATCTGAACTACCTGCAGGGCGTCGACGGGCCGATTGGCCGCTGCTTTACGCTTATCAGCGATTCCGGTGAGCGCACCTTCGCCATCAGCCCTGGCCATATGAACAAACTGCGCGCCGAGAGTATTCCGGAAGCGGTGATTGCGGGCGCCTCTGCGCTGGTGCTGACCTCCTATCTGGTGCGCTGCAAGCCGGGCGAGCCGATGCCGGAAGCCACCATGCAGGCGATTGAATACGCAAAAAAATACAACGTACCCGTTGTCCTCACGCTGGGCACCAAATTCGTGATTGCCGATAACCCGGAGTGGTGGCAGGCCTTCCTGAAAGAACACGTTTCGATTCTGGCAATGAACGAAGAAGAGGCAGAGGCGTTAACCGGAGAGAGCGATCCGCTGCTGGCCTCCGACAAAGCGCTGGACTGGGTGGATCTGGTTCTCTGCACCGCCGGGCCGGTTGGCCTGTATATGGCGGGCTTCACCGAAGACGAGAGCAAGCGCAAAACCCAGCACCCGCTGCTGCCGGGGGCGATTGCCGAGTTCAACCAGTACGAGTTCAGCCGCGGCATGCGCCACAAAGACTGCATTAACCCGCTGCGTATTTACTCTCACATCGCGCCGTACATGGGCGGGCCGGAGAAGATCATGAACACCAACGGCGCGGGCGACGGCGCGCTGGCAGCGCTGCTGCACGACATTACCGCCAATGCCTACCACAAAACCAACGTGCCGAACTCCAGCAAGCACAGGTTCAGCTGGCTGACCTACTCCTCGCTCGCGCAGGTGTGCAAGTATGCGAATCGCGTGAGCTATCAGGTGCTGAACCAGCACTCCCCGCGCTTAACGCGCGGCCTGCCGGAGAGGGAAGACAGCCTTGAAGAGGCGTACTGGGACCGGTAACGGCAGAGGAAAACCCCTCACCCTAATCCTCTCCCCGTGTACAGTCCGGGGACATCATGAACACTTGTTCGGGGACATGGTAGACACTTAC
>CAMKZP010000186.1 GCA_946477805.1 uncultured Enterobacter sp. | reverse complement strand
AGATTTCTGCCTGTCTCGTGGGCTCGGAGATGTGTATAAGAGACAGGGTCTGTAACAATCGCCGTCAGACAAAAACCACGCACATGTGAGGATCATGATGAACCTGACGACCCTGACCCACCCCAGCGCCGTATGCGTGCAGGCGCACTACGCCAGCCGGGAGGAGGCTATCCACCAGCTTACGCTGCGGCTGGCGGCGCTGGGCAAGATAACCGACAGCGATGCATTTTTGACGGAAGTATTCCACCGCGAATCACTGGGGCCAACCGCGCTGGGCGAAGGGCTGGCTGTGCCGCATGGCAAATCGAACGCGGTGAAGGAAGCGGCTTTTGCGGTGGCGACGCTGAGCGAACCGCTGGCGTGGGAAGGCGTGGACGGCCCGGAAAAGATCGAGCTTATCTTCCTGCTTGCCATTCCGCCCGTCGAGGCGGGTTCGACGCACATTCAGGTCTTAACGGAGCTGACGTCCCGCCTGGCGGATGACGCTCTTCGGGCCAGGGTGATGGCCGCAGCCACGGCGGAAGGCCTGCTGGCGGCGCTGGACGATGTGCCGCAGGCGCGTGCAGTAGCCGCTCCGGTGAATGCGCCAACCGTCGTCTGCGTCACCGCGTGTCCGGCCGGTATTGCCCATACCTATATGGCCGCGGAGTACCTGGAAAAAGCGGGGCGCAGGCTGGGCATTAACGTGGTGGTTGAAAAACAGGGGGCTAACGGAATCGAAGGGCGTATTACCCCGCATCAGCTGCAGACGGCGCGGGCCTGTATTTTTGCGGCGGACGTGGCGATCAAAGAGAGCGAACGTTTTGAAGGCATCCCGGCACTTTCGGTGGCGGTGACAGAACCCCTGCGCCATGCCGAAGCGTTACTTGAGCGCGCGCTGGCGTTGCCGTCCTCGTCCCCGGCACGGGCTGAAGAGGCGCAAAAAAAGAGCGTGAAAACGGAACTCAAGCAGGCGCTGCTGAGCGGTATCTCTTTTGCGGTGCCGCTGATTGTGGCCGGCGGAACGGTGCTGGCCGTGTCGGTGCTGCTGGCGCAGATGCTCGGCCTGCAGCACCTGTTCGATCAGGAAAACTCGTGGCTGTGGATGTACCGCAAGCTCGGCGGCGGCATGCTCGGCATTTTGATGGTGCCCGTGCTCGCGGCTTACACCGCTTACTCGCTGGCGGATAAACCCGCGCTGGCCCCGGGCTTTGCGGCCGGTTTAGCCGCCAACATGATCGGCGCCGGTTTCCTGGGAGCGGTTGCGGGCGGGCTGATCGCGGGCTACCTGATGCGCTGGGTAAAAAAACATCTTCGCCTCAGCCATCGCTACAACGGCTTTTTAACCTATTACCTCTATCCGGTTATCGGCGTGCTGGGCGCAGGCAGCCTGATGCTGTTTGCCATCGGCGAGCCGGTGGCGTGGGTTAACAACGCGCTAACGGCCTGGCTCAACGGCCTTTCCGGCGCAAATGCGCTGGTGCTCGGGATCCTGCTCGGATTTATGTGCTCGTTCGATCTGGGCGGCCCGGTAAACAAAGCCGCCTATGCGTTTTGTCTCGGGGCGATGGCCAACGGGGTTTACGGGCCCTATGCGATTTTTGCCTCCGTCAAAATGGTCTCGGCCTTTACCGTGACCGCATCGACGATGCTGGCGCCTCATCTCTTTAAACAGTTTGAAATCGAAACCGGCAAATCGACGTGGCTGCTGGGGCTGGCGGGTATAACCGAAGGGGCGATCCCGATGGCGATAGAAGACCCTCTCCGGGTGATTGGCGCGTTTGTCCTCGGCTCCATGGCAACGGGGGCCATTGTCGGCGCGATGGGGTTGGGGCTATCCACGCCAGGGGCAGGCATTTTCTCCCTCTTTTTACTGCACCACGCCGGTATGGGCGGGCTAACGGCCGCCGCAGGCTGGTTTGGCGCGGCCCTGGCTGGAACCGCTATTTCTACGCTTGTTTTACTTCTCTGGCGGCGTCAGGCCGTCAGGCGCGGCAAGTACGTTATTCATGACGTCACGCGTTAAACGCTCACACAGGAAACGAAGATGAAAGCTGTATCTCGCGTTCACATCACGCCGCATATGCACTGGGACCGTGAGTGGTACTTCACCACCGAAGCGTCGCGTATTCTCCTGGTCAATAATATGGAGGAGATCCTCACCCGCCTCGAACAGGACGACGCGTATAAATACTACGTCCTCGACGGCCAGACGGCGATTCTGGAGGATTATTTTGCGGTAAAACCGCAGAACCGCTCCCGCGTGAGGGCGCTGGTGCAGGCCGGGAAGCTGATTATCGGGCCATGGTATACGCAGACGGACACCACGATTGTCTCCGGGGAGTCGATTGTACGTAACCTGATGTACGGCATCCGCGACTGCCTGGCCTTCGGCGAGCCGATGAAGATTGGCTATCTGCCGGATTCGTTCGGCATGTCAGCGCAGCTTCCGCATATATATAACGGCTTTGGCATTACGCGCACGATGTTCTGGCGGGGCTGTTCGGAGCGTCACGGTACCGATAAAACTGAATTCCTCTGGCAGAGCGCGGACGGGAGTGAAGTCACTGCACAGGTGCTGCCGCTGGGCTACGCGATTGGTAAGTACTTACCGGAGGATGAAGCCGGGCTGCGTAAGCGCCTCGACAGCTACTTCGGGGTGCTGGAAAACGCCTCGGTGACCAAAGATATTTTGCTGCCTAACGGGCATGACCAGATGCCGCTGCAGCAGAACATTTTCGCGGTGATGGATAAGCTTCGTGAAATCTACCCGCAGCGCACGTTTGTGATGAGCCGGTTTGAAGAGGTGTTCGCGCACATCGACGCCCGTCGTCATGAGCTGGCGACGCTGAAAGGGGAGTTTATCGACGGTAAATACATGCGCGTGCACCGGACGATTGGCTCCACGCGGATGGACATTAAAATCGCCCACGCCCGCATCGAGAATAAAATCGTCAACGTCCTTGAGCCGCTGGCCGCGCTTGCCTGGACGCTGGGGTTTGAGTATCACCACGGGCTGCTGGAGAAAATGTGGAAAGAGATCCTGAAGAACCACGCCCACGACAGCATCGGCTGCTGCTGCAGCGACAGGGTGCATCGCGAGATTATCTCCCGCTTTGAGCTGGCCGAAGATATGGCTGACAATCTGGTCTCTTTCTACATGCGCAAGATTGTCGACAACATGCCGCCGGGCGACGCGGACAGGCTGGTGATGTTCAACCTGATGCCCTGGCCGCGTGAAGAGGTCATCAATACCACCGTTCGTCTGCGCGCCAGCCAGTTCCGCCTGCGGGACGATAAAGGCCAGGCGATCCCGTATTTCATTCGCAGCGCGCGCGAGCTTGACCCGGGCCTGATTGACCGGCAGATCGTCCATTACGGCAACTACGAGCCGTTTATGGAGTTTGATATTCAGCTCAGCCAGATCCTGCCGTCGATGGGCTACCGCACACTGTTCATTGAACCGCATGCCGCCGGGGAAACGCAGCCTCCTCAGAAAAAGCCGCAGGCGCTGCTGGAAAACGCCTTCTGGCAAATTGACTGGAACGATGACGGCACGCTGCGCCTGCGCGACAAAGAAAGCGGGCTTATTTATGACCGCGTGCTGGAAATCGAAGAGAGCTCGGACGACGGGGACGAGTACGACTACTCGCCTTCGCGAGAAGAGTGGCTGCTCACTTCAGTGCAAGGCGAGCATGACGTAGAGGTCACGCATGAGGGCTGGCAGAGCAGGGCGGTTATTCGTCACCGCATGGCCGTGCCGGCAAACCTCGCCGAACGCTCGGCGCGTCAACGCAGCGGCACGCTCAGCGCTGAATTTGAGGTGACGCTCAGGCATAACAGCAGGCGTATTGATATCGACGTGCGTCTGGACAATCAGGCTGACGACCACCGCGTGCGCGTGCTGATCCCAACGCCAATGCGCACGGATACGGTGTTAGCCGATACCCAGTTTGGCACCCTCACGCGGCCCGTGCAGGATGAGGCAATGGAAACCTGGCAGGAGGAAGGCTGGAAAGAGGCGCCGGTCCCCGTCTGGAATTTGCTGAACTACGCGGTTCTTCAGGAGAGACGCAACGGGTTGGCGCTTTTCACCGAGGGCTTACGCGAGTTTGAAGTGGTGGGGCATGACGCAAAAACCTTTGCCCTGACCCTGTTGCGCGGCGTGGGGCTGCTGGGGAAAGAGGATTTGCTTCTGCGTCCGGGCAGACCTTCAGGCATTAAAATGCCCGTTCCTGACGCCCAGATGCGCGGCTCGATTGCAGCCCGGTTTAGCCTGTTCAGCTTCAGTGGGACGCCTGAAAATGCGGGGGTAGCGCAGCAGGCGAAGGCATGGCTAACCCCCGTCCAGTGCTATAACAAAATCCCCTGGGATGCGATGAAGCTGAACCGTGCTGCGTTCCTCACCCCCGAACGTTACAGCCTGCTGGCCCTTTCCCCGACGGGGTGCTTGCTCAGTACCCTCAAAAAGGCCGAGGACCGGGATGAGCTTATCCTGCGGCTGTTTAACCCGTCATCATCCGCGTCGAATGAGGCTGTTTTATCGATGAGCCCTTCCGTACAGCGATGCTCTGAAACGGACATGAATGAACAGATAATCGCAGAGGGCAACGGGCAGGGCATCGCGGGCGCGTTTAAGCCGTGCCAGTCGCGTACCTTCAGCCTTCTGCTGAAGGGTTAACCGCCAACGTGAAAACGGGGCTGCAGGTGCTGCGGCCCTTTTTTCATTAAATGGTCACAGTGTGGTGTTAATTTAAGAGGTGACTAAAGTAAAATATTTGTAATTCAAAAAAGTTGCCGTCATCAATGGAAAGCGCGCTTGCGGGAGCTTCCCCTAAACTTTCACCTGGCTGTGTGCAGTATTTTCGTCAGGACGTTAATTAAAATCACTTCTATTTATATTTCATCTTGCGATTGATAACCGATCGCCTCTTTGCATGCACATATCGTTAACATGGTTTTTACCAATCTCACCACGATTAAACATAGTTAACATACTGGTTTGTATTTGATTTAAATCAATGTTTAATGCTTGGAAAAGCGCATGGAAAGGCGTTAAATTGTCCCGGATCAAAATGGCCGAAAGATGGTAGTTTTGCTATAAGTTGATCACCGTCGTAAAACGTAAATATGATTCAATAAAAACCTGTTTATCGTAAGGGTTTTGCAGCGTATTATATTTACGGGATCAATTTTGGTTTTTTTTAACGTATTTGTAACCTGCCGTCATCGTTTTTATCCTCCCTCAGGGTAATAACGACGACAAGGTGCGAATAATTTGTATTGGGGCATGCGTGTGAATCTCAATCTGACGGGATCCACTCTCGGAGTCTTCATGCGATGAGCAAGGAGTCATAATGTTAGACATAGTCGAACTGTCGCGCTTACAGTTTGCCTTGACCGCGATGTATCACTTCCTGTTTGTACCACTGACGCTCGGTATGGCGTTCCTGTTGGCGATCATGGAAACGGTTTACGTCCTCTCCGGCAAACAGATTTATAAAGATATGACCAAGTTCTGGGGCAAGTTGTTTGGTATCAACTTTGCACTGGGCGTGGCAACCGGGTTGACCATGGAGTTCCAGTTCGGGACTAACTGGTCTTACTACTCCCACTATGTAGGGGATATCTTCGGTGCGCCGCTGGCCATTGAAGGTCTGATGGCCTTCTTCCTCGAATCCACCTTTGTAGGTCTGTTCTTCTTCGGCTGGGACCGTCTGGGCAAAGTCCAGCATATGGCGGTAACCTGGCTGGTCGCATTAGGCTCGAACCTGTCCGCGCTGTGGATCCTGGTGGCGAACGGCTGGATGCAGAACCCAATCGCCTCTGATTTCAACTTTGAAACCATGCGTATGGAGATGGTCAGCTTTGCCGAGCTGGTCCTGAACCCGGTTGCACAGGTTAAATTCGTTCACACCGTTGCCTCGGGCTACGTGTGCGGCGCGATGTTCGTTCTGGGCATCAGCGCTTACTATATGCTGCGCGGCCGTGACTTCGCGTTTGCTAAACGTTCTTTTGCTATCGCCGCGAGCTTCGGTATGGCTGCAATCCTGTCCGTTATTGTTCTGGGTGATGAATCTGGCTACGAAATGGGCGACGTGCAGAAAACCAAACTGGCCGCCATCGAAGCTGAGTGGGAAACGCAACCGGCTCCGGCTGCCTTTACCCTGTTCGGTATCCCGGACCAGGACGCGCAGGAAAACCGCTTCGCGATTCAGATCCCTTACGCGCTGGGTATTATTGCAACCCGCTCCGTGGACAAGCAGGTGACTGGCCTGAAAGATTTGCTGGTGCAGCATGAAGAGCGTATCCGTAACGGGATGAAGGCCTACTCGCTGCTGGAACAGCTGCGCGCCGGTTCAACTGACCAGGCCGTTCGCGACCAGTTCAACGACGTGAAGAAAGACCTGGGCTACGGTCTGCTGCTGAAACGCTATACCCCGAACGTCTCTGACGCGACGGAAGCGCAAATCCAGATGGCGACCAAAGACTCCATTCCACGCGTTGCGCCGCTGTACTTCGCGTTCCGTATCATGGTGGGCTGCGGCATTATTATGCTGCTGATCATCGCGGCCTCCTTCTGGTCAGTGATCCGTAACCGTATCGGCGAGAAGAAATGGCTGCTCCGCACCGCGCTTTACGGTATTCCGCTGCCCTGGATTGCGATTGAATCCGGCTGGTTTGTTGCGGAATATGGCCGTCAGCCGTGGGCGATCGGTGAGGTACTGCCAACGGCGGTAGCGAACTCTTCCCTGACCGCGGGCGACCTGATCTTCTCCATGCTGCTGATTTGTGGTCTGTATACCCTGTTCCTGGTGGCTGAACTGTTCCTGATGTTCAAGTTCGCGCGCCTTGGCCCAAGCAGCCTGAAAACCGGTCGCTATCACTACGAGCAGTCAACTGTGACTACTCAGCCGGCACGCTAAGACAGGAGTCATCAAATGATCGATTATGAAGTATTGCGTTTTATCTGGTGGCTGCTGGTCGGTGTTCTGCTGATCGGTTTTGCGGTCACCGATGGTTTCGACATGGGCGTGGGCATGCTCACCCGTTTCCTCGGTCGTAACGACACCGAGCGTCGAATCATGATCAACTCCATCGCCCCGCACTGGGACGGTAACCAGGTGTGGCTGATCACCGCAGGCGGCGCGCTGTTCGCGGCCTGGCCGATGGTCTACGCGGCTGCGTTCTCCGGCTTCTACGTGGCGATGATTCTGGTGCTGGCATCGTTATTCTTCCGTCCGGTGGGCTTCGACTACCGTTCCAAGATTGAAGACACCCGCTGGCGCAACATGTGGGAC
>CAMKZP010000185.1 GCA_946477805.1 uncultured Enterobacter sp. | reverse complement strand
GTGCTGCTGGGCGCATCGAGCTGGGCGTTCTACCATCTGGCGGGCAGCCACCCGGAGCAGCTGTTCCTGCTGTACGGCGCGGTGGGGCTGTGCGTCGGCGTGGTCGGCGCGGTGCCGTACGTCATGGTGCGCGCGTTCCCGCCGGAGGTGCGCTTCACCGGCATCTCGTTCTCGTACAACGTCTCTTACGCCATCTTCGGCGGGCTGACGCCGATTGCGGTGACCGTGCTGATGGGCGTGTCGCCGATGGCACCGGCCTGGTACGTGCTGGCGCTGTCGTTGATGGGGCTGGCGCTGGGCATCTGGCTGCGTCAGAAACCGGTGGAGGCAGCGGCTCTGGCGGGTTAGCAGAACGGGCCGGGTGAGGCGAAGCCGCCGCCCGGCCTGACGGTCAGTGCGATGGGGTATAGCTCAGGATAATGTTGTCATCCGGGATCGCGGTGAAGCGGGTGATAAGGGTGTGGTAATCCGCCTGCGGATCAACATCCTTAAACTGTGCCGGATAGAAGATTTTGCTCAGCGCCTCAATGGCAATGATGTTGTACGGGTTGTTGTAAAAGTGGTGGTACAGCGCGCCGGTATGGCCTTTGGCGACGGCCGGAATGCTGGACACGCCCTGGCGCGCCAGCAGGGCATTGAACGCCGCCGTGACGTCCCCTGCCGGGACGTTATAGCCAAACGGGATAATCGCCGTGCCTTTGCCCGGACGTTTAGACCCGGTCATCAGGTAGTAATCCGGATCCATTGAGATAATTTTCTCGACCGAGACAGTCCCGGCTGCGCCCGGCAGCAGCTGTGAGCCAATATTGATGCCGCCCGCGGCCTCCACCAGCCCGCCCCAGCCGTTGCGCGCGTGGGTAAAGCAGCAGCCGTTATCCAGACCCCCTACGCCGGCTATCGGCTCGATAAACACCAGCGGTTTCTTGCTGACGTTCGCCAGACGCCGGTGGATGTTATCCAGACGCTGCTGGTAGAAATCGATATACGCCTGCGCGCGCTCGGTCTGGCCCAGGACCTTACCCAGCAGGGCGATACCCGGCAGCGTGTTTTCGACCGGGTGCAGTTCGTTATCCACGAAGACAACCGGAACGTGCAGCGCCTCAAGCTTCGCCAGCACGCCGGTCTGCACCAGCGACGGCTTGGCGCGAAGCTGGGCGATCATCAGGTCCGGCTGGCGGGAGATCACCGTTTCGAGATCCACGTTTCCCTGGTCGGAAAACTTCATGTCGAGGATCTTTTCTGCTTCCGGCCATTTGCGCTTCAGCACGTTCCAGGTTTCCATGTCCTGCTTTTTCGGCAGGTTGTTCCACGCCACCACGTGGGCGAACGGGTTATCACGCTCCAGCAGGGCCAGGGCAAAGATATCGCGCCCGTCCTGCAGAATAATACGCGTCGGAGCGTGTTCAATGGTGACCGTGCGGTTATCAAGATCGGTTACCGTGACCGGCCAGCTCTGCGCCAGAGCCAGCAGGGGCATAAATACCAGTGCCAGCCCGGCAGCGATACGTTTGTTTAGCGTCATGTTTTCCCCGTCTTTTTTATTATGGCGTTAACCCGTCGACCACCACGTGCGGCAGGCCACGGGAGCAGTACTCAACCCGGCCGTCCACGCCGTACACCGTTGCCAGATTTGCGGTGTTCACGACCTCTCCGGGCCGCCCGCTGGCAATCAGTTCCCCGCCTTTGAGCATCATGGCGTAGTTCGCATGGCGCAGGGCAATGTTGATGTCGTGGATCACCACCACGGTGACGATATTGCGCTGCTGCGTTTCGCGGGCAACGATATCCATCACGTGGAACTGATAGTTGAGATCGAGAGCGCTTAACGGCTCGTCCAGCAGCAGCAGGTCCGGCTCGCGGATGAGCGACTGCGCAAGCCCAATCAGCTGTTTCTGCCCGCCGGAAAGCTGGTCGAGGAAGCTCATCGCCAGATGGGCAACGCCCAGCTTCTCGAGAATGGCATAGGCTTCCTGTTCCACGCTGTGCGCGTGAGTGCTGCCGCTTGCCCGACGGGCGACAATAACCGACTCAAGGGCGTGAAGATGCACGCCCTGCGGCAGGGACTGCGGCAGGTATACCACCTTTTGCGCCCGCTTCGCTGACGGCAGCGTCATCAAATCTTCGCCATTGAGCAGCAGCGCTCCCTCGGCGGGATTGAGGTCCGCAAGCGCACGCAGCAGCGTCGATTTCCCCGAACCGTTTGGCCCCAGCAGCGCGGTAATTTTTCCGCGCGGCAGCAGGGGCGTGGTTAAGCCGTTGACGATCTTTTTCTTGCGATAGCCGGTGTGGAGATCGCGAACGAGCAGGCCGTCGGTCATACGTTCCCCCGGTTGCGGATAATGATGCTGAGGAAGAACGGTACGCCGACCAGCGACGTCACAATGCCCACCGGAATAATGACGCCGGGAACCATGTTCTTGGAAAAGACGGATGCCAGAGAGAGCACCAGCGCGCCGACCAGCATGCTGCCGGGCAGGTAAAAGCGGTGGTCTTCCCCAAACATCATGCGCGAGATATGCGGCGCAACCAGGCCGATAAAGCCAACCGGGCCGACGAAGGCCACCGTCAGGGCCGAGATAATACTGATGCGCAGCAGCGTGGTCATGCGCAGTTTTTTCACGTTGATGCCGAAGCTGACGGCACGATCTTCCCCCAGCCGCAGCGCGGTGAGCTTCCAGGCATTTTTCAACGACAGCGGCACGATAATCAGCAGCGCGACGGCCAGGATCGCCAGCTTGTCCCACGAGGCGCGGGCGAGGCTGCCCATCGTCCAGAAGACCAGCCCCTGAAGGGTATCTTCGCTGGCGACAAACTGCAGAATGGAAATCAGCGCGTTGAAGGTAAAGACCAGCGCAATGCCGAAAAGGACGACGCCAGACGTTGCCACGCGGGTCCAGCGGCTGAGGCCGTCGAGGATAAAGCAGGCCAGCAGCGCAAAGACAAAGGCATTCGCGGGAATAAACCACTTATCGTCGATGCCGGGGATCCCGAGACCCAGCACAATTGCCAGCGCGGCGCCAAAGGAGGCAGCGGACGACACGCCCAGCGTAAACGGGCTGGCAAGCGGGTTGTTCAGGATGGTTTGCATTTCTGCTCCCGCCAGCCCCAGCGCCATGCCGACGGCGACGGCCATCAGAGCGAACGGCAGGCGAATATCCCAGACGATGACGCGCGTGCCCGCATCGGCGGCGGCGGAATTGACCAGCGTGTGCCAGAGCGTTGAGACGGAAATACCGGACGGTCCGATAGTAAAGTCGAGGAGCAGGGAGCAGATAATGAGAGCGAAAATAACGCCCGCCAGCGCGAAGCGCCTGATGAGGATTTTACGGTAGCGTAACGCGACGGTAGATTCGCCAGACTGTTCGCTGGCGGCAAGGCTGGAATTCATCAGATAACCTTATGCAACACAACAGAATCGTTTTATCCCTTAACGTTCCATTTCGGGTGCTGCCTGATATCCACTATCCGGGACGTGTCAGGCAACATTAATCACAATGATAATGCTTATCAATTGTGTGGGGTGATAATTCACTTTCCGTTTAAACAGCGTTGCTGTTTTGGCTGAAAGTTAGCCAGAGTTTACCCGCTCAAGCTGGCGACAGGTCATGAACGCGCCCGTCACGCACAGCGCGACCGGCACAAGGAAACTGTGGTCCATGCGGGTAAATTCCATCATCAGCGTAATGGCGGTAACGGGCATCTGCATTGATGCGGACAGGAATCCTGCGGCACCCGTCAGCGCAAAACCGGCCATATCGCTGCCGGGAAAGACGCGGCCCAGCAGGATAAACAGCAGCGATCCCAGCAGTGCCCCCACCGTCAGGCCGGGCGTCAGCAGCCCGCCTTCAGCCCCGCCGCGCAGTACCGCCCAGATGACAAAAATTTTGAGGCACAGGATCGCCAGCGCCAGTTTTAGCGTTACGTCACCGTCAAGGGTGAGCTGGGTCGGGCCTTTGCCGTTGCCCGGAAGCTGCGGGAACCATACGGAAAGCGCCCCCAGCGCCGCAAACGCCACCAGGCTGAATACCGGCATCTGCCAGTTGCTGCGCACTTTGCTGCGCGCCCGCTGCGTCAGGCGGCGAAACCAAAACGCCGCCGCGCCGAACAGGGGGCCGGACAGCGCGCCCCAGAAAACGAGCGACGTAGCCGCCGCCTCAGCCGTGAAGCGATACTGATGTTCATCTCCCAGCCCTAACGTGGCAATCCACGCCGCCAGCGCCGACGTCACCAGCGCGGCAATTGCCGCTTCCAGGCTAAAGCTGACCAGTAACACTTCAAGGGTAAAGAGTGCCCCGGCCAGCGGAACGTTATACACGGCGGCAAGCCCGGCCCCGGCGCCGCAGGCAATCATCAGCTGAACGTCCGGGCCGGTCAGATGCAGCCGACGCGCCACGCCGCCGGCAAAAAGCGAGCCTACTTCCCGCGGGGCAACTTCCCGGCCAAGCGGGGAGCCCATCCCCACGGTGATGATTTGCAGCAGGGCGTGGATAAGCGTGGTGACCGCGGGCATAGGTTTGTCCGGGTTTTTCACGGCGGCGCTGATGCTGACGCGCTTTTTGCCAAAACGTCCAAGCAGCCACCATCCGCACCCGGCCACCGCACCGGCGGCTACGAGGGCGAGGAATCGCCGCTGCCCGCCGGCATCAGTTACCCCTTCCAGAAAGGTTTGCGGGCTGAGGACCGCGCCTCGGCTGTAGCCGTAGACAAGATGCTGAACCTCATGCAGCAGCAGCGCGAGAAGCATGCCCCCGAGCCCGGCCAGGATCCCGGTTAAAAGAAGCGCTGCCCAGCGCTGGAGCCAATAGGTACGAGTTGGAAGCGTCGTCATGGTGCGTGTCTTAATGAGAGGCAATAAGCCCATCATTTCATAACACACATTAACGGGGAATCAATCGGGGAGGGATATCGTGCCCGCGAGGCGGGCACGAAGGGGGATCAGTGTTTTTCACCAATCGGCAGAACGGTGCGGCCAAACTGCTCGTTCAGCACTTCACCCATTGCCAGGTAAATAGCGCTTGCGCCACAGACCAGACCCACCCAGCCTGCCACGCGGACAATGCCTTCGTTATCCACCAGGTGGCCAATCGCCAGCAGGGCGAACAGCACGGTCAGGCTCAGGAAGACGAACTGCAGCGCGCGGTTAGCCTTCAGGGTACCGAAGAACATGAACAGGGTGAAGACGCCCCACAGGCCCAGGTAGACGCCGAGGAAGTGCGCGTTCGATGCAGCAAAGCCCATATTTGGCATCACCAGAATGGCCACCAGGGTCAGCCAGAACGAGCCGTAAGAGGTAAAGGCGGTTAAGCCGAAGGTGTTGCCTTTCTTATATTCCAGCAGGCCCGCGAAGATTTGCGCGATACCGCCGTAAAAAATGCCCATCGCCAGGATAATATTGTCCATCGGGAATAAGCCGATGTTGTGCAGGTTCAGCAGAATGGTGGTCATGCCAAAACCCATCAGGCCCAGCGGAGCCGGATTAGCCAACTTAGTGTTGCCCATAAGTCCTCAAAAAAATCATCATTAATATGGTGAAATGGTTAAACCCACGTCAATTCTCCCTGACGGGGCGCGGCATAATAAGGGGCGCAATCGATGCCGTCTATGATCTCATCAGGGTGAAATTAAAATTTTTTTTATCCCTCCCCCTTGATGGACGACGTAGCGACCCCATCTTGTAAGCAACCGCAGTGTGTGGACCTGAAAAAAAGCAAATCTGGGCAGTTGAAAAAGCACGTTCTGCCCTTATTACAGGTACACAACCACATGTTGACTGAATTTTTAGTGGAGACGTTTAGATGGGTAAAATTATTGGTATCGACCTGGGTACTACCAACTCTTGTGTAGCGATTATGGACGGCACTACTGCACGTGTGCTGGAGAACGCCGAGGGCGATCGCACCACGCCTTCTATTATTGCGTATACCCAGGATGGTGAAACTCTGGTTGGTCAGCCGGCTAAACGTCAGGCAGTGACAAACCCGCAAAACACCCTGTTTGCGATTAAACGCCTGATTGGCCGCCGCTTCCAGGACGAAGAAGTGCAGCGTGATGAAGCCATCATGCCGTACAAAATCATCGGTGCTGACAACGGCGATGCATGGATCGACGTAAAAGGTCAGAAAATGGCACCGCCGCAGATCTCTGCTGAAGTGCTGAAGAAAATGAAGAAAACGGCTGAAGATTACCTGGGCGAACCGGTAACTGAAGCGGTTATCACCGTACCTGCCTACTTCAACGATGCGCAGCGTCAGGCAACCAAAGATGCCGGCCGTATCGCAGGTCTGGAAGTCAAACGTATCATCAACGAACCTACCGCAGCCGCGCTGGCTTACGGTCTGGATAAAGAAGTTGGCAACCGCACTATCGCGGTTTACGACCTGGGTGGTGGTACCTTCGATATCTCTATTATCGAAATCGACGACGTTGACGGCGAAAAAACCTTCGAAGTTCTGGCGACCAACGGTGATACTCACCTGGGTGGTGAAGACTTCGACAGCCGTATGATCAACTACCTCGTTGACGAGTTTAAGAAAGATCAGGGCATTGACCTGCGTAACGATCCGCTGGCCATGCAGCGCCTGAAAGAAGCCGCTGAGAAAGCGAAGATTGAACTCTCTTCCGCTCAGCAGACCGACGTGAACCTGCCGTACATCACCGCAGACGCGACCGGTCCTAAACACATGAACATCAAAGTGACCCGTGCGAAACTGGAAAGCCTGGTAGAAGACCTGGTGAACCGTTCTATCGAGCCGCTGAAAGTTGCCCTGCAGGACGCTGGCCTGTCCGTATCTGACATCCAGGACGTTATCCTGGTTGGTGGTCAGACGCGTATGCCAATGGTTCAGAAGAAAGTGGCTGAATTCTTTGGTAAAGAGCCGCGTAAAGACGTTAACCCGGACGAAGCGGTTGCCATCGGTGCTGCGGTTCAGGGTGGCGTACTGACTGGTGAAGTGAAAGACGTACTGCTGCTGGACGTTACCCCGCTGTCACTGGGTATCGAAACCATGGGCGGTGTGATGACTGCGCTCATCAACAAAAACACCACCATCCCAACGAAGCACAGCCAGGTGTTCTCTACCGCTGAAGACAACCAGTCTGCGGTAACCATCCATGTGATTCAGGGTGAGCGTAAGCGTGCGTCTGATAACAAATCTCTGGGTCAGTTCAACCTGGACGGTATCAGCCCGGCACCGCGCGGCATGCCACAGATCGAAGTCACTTTCGACATCGATGCTGACGGTATCCTGCACGTGTCTGCAAAAGACAAAAACAGCGGTAAAGAG
>CAMKZP010000184.1 GCA_946477805.1 uncultured Enterobacter sp. | reverse complement strand
CGTCGGCAGCGTCAGATGTGTATAAGAGACAGGTGCCGCTACGGCGTGGGCGACAGCGTGGGCTTCGGCGTTGAGCTGGAAAACCGCTACAAAGGCATCCGTACGCCGCACAAAATGAAGTTTGGCGTCTCCGGCTGTACCCGCGAATGTGCGGAAGCGCAGGGCAAAGACGTGGGGATCATCGCCACCGAGAAAGGCTGGAACCTGTACGTGTGCGGTAACGGCGGGATGAAGCCGCGCCATGCGGACCTGCTGGCAGCGGATCTCGACCACGATACGCTGATCGCGTACCTCGACCGCTTCATGATGTTCTACATCCGTACCGCCGACAAGTTGACCCGTACCGCCTCCTGGCTGGATAACCTGGAAGGCGGCATCGACTATCTGAAGTCAGTCATCATCGACGACAAGCTGGGCCTGAACGAACAGCTGGAAGCCGAGATGGCGCGCCTGCGCGACGCGGTTATCTGCGAGTGGACCGAAACCGTGAACACCCCGGCGGCGCAGACGCGCTTCAAGCACTTTATCAACAGCACCCAGCGCGACCCGAACGTGCAGGTCGTGCCAGAGCGCGAGCAGCACCGTCCGGCGACGCCGTATGAACGTATTCCGGTAACTCTGGTGGAGGAAAACGCATGAGCCAGTGGGTAAACATCTGCAGCATTAACGACATTCTGCCCGCAACCGGCGTCTGTGCGCTGCTGGGCAACGAGCAGGTTGCAATTTTCCGCCCTCGTCATGACGAACAGGTTTTTGCCATCAGCAATATCGACCCGTTCTTCGAGGCCAGCGTGCTCTCCCGCGGATTAATTGCGGAGCATCAGGGCGAACTGTTTGTCGCCAGCCCGCTGAAAAAGCAGCGTTTCCGCCTGAGCGACGGGCACTGCATGGAAGATGAAAATGTCTCAGTGAAGCACTACGACGCCCGCGTGAAGGACGGCATGGTGCAGCTGAGAGGCTAACCTCCAGCCTTTTCAATAGGAAAGGCTTATGACCCCTTATGGGTAACGGCAGGAAAAACCGTATGTTTTGTACGATCCCTGCTGTTATCCTGACGTCAATTCTTACCCCCTCCATGAATGCTGCGAGGTAACGTCGTGGATCACCTGCCGATTTTTTGTCAATTACGCAACCGCGACTGCCTGCTCGTGGGCGGCGGCGATGTGGCTGAACGCAAAGCGCGCCTGCTGCTGGAAGCGGGCGCACGGCTGACCGTTAACGCCCTCGCCTTCGCACCGCAGTTTGAGGCGTGGGCTCAGGAAGGCATGCTTACGCTGGAACAGGGGGAGTTTAATGAATCCCTGCTGGATACCTGCTGGCTGACCATTGCCGCCACGGATAGCGATGACGTGAACCAGCGCGTGAGCGACGCCTGCGAGGCGCGCCGCATCTTCTGCAACGTGGTGGATGCGCCGAAAGAAGCCAGCTTTATTATGCCGTCGATCATCGACCGCTCGCCGCTGATGATTGCGGTGTCGTCCGGTGGACGCTCGCCCGTTCTGGCCCGCCTGCTGCGTGAAAAGCTGGAGGCCGTGCTGCCTCAGCATCTGGGCCAGATTGCGCAGTACGCCGGGCAGCTTCGTTCCCGCGTGAAGCAAACTTTCTCGACCGTTGGTGAACGTCGCCGCTTCTGGGAAAAATTCTTTGTGAACGACCGGCTGGCGCAGTCGCTGGCGAATCAGGACCAAAAAGCGGTAGAAGAGACGACCGAAGGGCTGTTCACCGAACCGCTGGATCACCGTGGCGAAGTGGTGCTTGTCGGCGCAGGCCCCGGCGATGCCGGCTTACTCACGCTGAAGGGGCTGCAGCAGATCCAGCAGGCCGATATCGTGGTGTATGATCGTCTGGTGTCTGATGACATCATGAACCTGGTGCGCCGCGACGCCGACCGCGTATTCGTGGGTAAACGTGCGGGCTACCACTGCGTACCCCAGGAAGAGATCAACCAGATCCTGCTGCGCGAAGCGCAAAAGGGCAAACGCGTGGTGCGCCTCAAGGGCGGCGATCCGTTTATCTTTGGTCGCGGCGGCGAGGAGCTGGAAACGCTGTGCAATGCGGGCATTCCGTTCTCCGTGGTGCCCGGTATTACGGCGGCCTCTGGCTGTTCAGCCTACTCGGGTATTCCACTGACCCATCGCGACTACGCTCAGAGCGTGCGCCTGGTGACGGGCCACCTCAAAACGGGCAGCGAGCTGGACTGGCACTGCCTGGCCGCTGAGAAGCAGACGCTGGTGTTCTATATGGGTCTGAATCAGGCCGCCGCGATTCAGGCGAAGCTGCTGGAGCACGGCATGGAGCCGGATATGCCGGTCGCGCTGGTCGAGAACGGTACGGCCATTACGCAGCGCGTGGTGGATGGCGTACTGACGCAGCTGAGTGAACTGGCGCAGCAGGTTGAAAGCCCGGCGCTGATTATTGTTGGCCGCGTGGTTGAGCTGCGCGAAAAACTCAGCTGGTTCTCCAGCCACTGACGCATACTCTCCCTTTTTCGAGTAGTCCTTTAGCGGACTACTCCCCTCTTACTGCTACCGATAACATACCGCCCCGAAAATGGAGCTTTTCCATTTATTCCCTTGAGTTACATCCAATTTAATTTTTTCAGACAAGGAATGCGTATGTTCAAACTGGCAAAAGCCGCCGTTCTGGTCGGCCTGTTATCGACCCTGACGGCCTGCACGGGTCACGTTCAAAACACCAAAAATAACTGCAGCTACGATTACCTGCTCCACCCGGCGATCTCGATTTCGAAAATCATCGGCGGCTGCGGCCCGGCAGCACAGCAGTAAGCGTTTTTCAGGCGCAAAAAAACCGGGGCTTTCCCGGTTTTTTAGTTCTGGAGTGTGTGGCTTTTAGTCAGGTGGCGGCTTCGCCTACCCGGCACTACAGGGTTAAGGCTTACCAACAAACCCAATCGCCTGGTACACCGCTTTCAGGGTTTCGGACGCGCGCGCGCTGGCTTTTTCCGCGCCGTCTTTCATCACCTTCTGCAGGAAGGCTTCGTCGTTGCGATAGCGGTTGTAGCGCTCCTGCAGTTCAGTCAGCATTCCGGAAACGGCATCTGCCACTTCACCTTTCAGGTGGCCATACATCTTGCCTTCAAAGTGCTGTTCCAGCTCAGGAATGCTCTGGCCGGTCACACCGGAAAGGATATCCAGCAGGTTAGAAACGCCCGCTTTGTTCTGCACGTCGTAGCGCACGACCGGCGGCTCGTCGGAATCGGTCACCGCGCGCTTGAGCTTTTTGACCACCGATTTCGGGTCTTCCAGCAGGCCGATAACGTTGTTGCGGTTATCGTCTGACTTGGACATTTTCTTGGTCGGCTCCAGCAGCGACATCACGCGCGCGCCGGATTTAGGAATGAACGGCTCTGGCACTTTAAACACGTCGCCGTAAATCGCGTTGAAGCGCTGGGCGATGTCGCGGCTCAGCTCCAGGTGCTGCTTCTGGTCTTCACCCACCGGCACCTGGTTGGTCTGATACAGCAGGATGTCAGCCGCCATCAGCACCGGATAGTCAAACAGACCGGCGTTGATGTTTTCGGAGTAGCGCGCGGATTTATCCTTGAACTGCGTCATGCGGCTCAGCTCACCGAAGTAGGTGTAGCAGTTCAGCGCCCAGCCCAGCTGCGCGTGCTCGGGCACGTGAGACTGAACAAAGATAGTGCTCTTCTCTGGATCAATACCGCACGCCAGGTACAGCGCGAGCGTATCCAGAGTGGCTTTGCGCAGCTTCTCAGGATCCTGACGCGCAGTGATAGCATGGAGATCCACGATGCAGTAAATGCAATGGTAGTCATCCTGCATGCTGACCCACTGACGTAACGCACCCATGTAGTTACCAATGGTCAATTCACCTGAAGGCTGTGCGCCACTAAAAACGATGGGCTTAGTCATTTTTCAATTCCTGATGTTCACTGTGCGAAAACCCGAGTGCGGGCAATAAATCGTTGAAGCGATCGAACACAACGTCCGGCTCGCTCAGCGTAATGGCCTCACCGTAGTTGTAGCCATAGGTTAACCCCACGGAAGGGCAGCCTGCCGCTTTGGCAGCCAGAATATCATTGCGGGAATCCCCAACAAAGAGCAGCTCCGCAGGCGTTAAGGATAATTTCCCGGCCACCAGCAGAAGCGGCTCCGGATGCGGCTTTTTGTTCTGCACGTCATCGCCGCCCACAATCACGGAGAAATACTTCGCGATGTCGAGAGCCTCCAGCAGAGGCGCAACAAACGGCGTCGGTTTGTTCGTCACCAGCCCCAGCGGGAGGCCCTTCGCATGCAGCGCGCTCAGGGTTTCAGCAACATCCGGGAACAGGAAGCTGCCCTCTTCAACCGTCTCTTCGTAGAAACGATCGAAAAGCTTACGCAAAACGCGCATCTGCTCTTCCTGCGGAATATCAGCGTGATCGACGCTCGGTTTACCCTGCGCGGCGCGCTGCGATGCGCGCTCCTGGCGAGCCCAGGTCAGCGCGCGCTCCATCAGTACATCTGCGCCGTTGCCAATCCACGTAATAACGCGCTCTTCGCCCGCCACGGGGAGTTCGAGCGCATAGAGCGCGCTGTCGACGGCGCTCGTTAAGCCTGGCGCGCTGTCGACCAGCGTGCCGTCGAGGTCAAATGCGATACCCCGAATTGCCTGCAATTTATCCATGACTTACCTTTGCCAGTTCGCTGCGCATTTCATCAATGACTTTTTTGTAGTCCGGCTGGTCGAAGATGGCCGAGCCCGCGACAAACATATCCGCGCCCGCCGCAGCGATATCACCAATGTTATTCACCTTCACGCCGCCATCCACTTCCAGACGAATGTCGTAGCCGGACTCATCAATACGGCGGCGCACTTCACGCAGTTTGTCGAGCGTCTGTGGGATAAACGACTGGCCGCCAAAGCCCGGGTTAACGGACATCAGCAAGATAACATCCAGCTTATCCATCACGTAATCGAGATAGCTCAGCGGCGTGGCAGGGTTAAAGACCAGCCCCGCCTTGCAGCCGTTCTCTTTGATCAGCTGCAGCGTGCGGTCAACGTGTTCGGAGGCTTCCGGATGGAAAGTGATAATGCTTGCGCCCGCTGCGGCGAAATCGGGCACGATGCGGTCTACGGGTTTCACCATCAGATGCACGTCAATCGGCGCGGTAATACCGTAATTGCGCAGCGCCTTGAGCACCATCGGGCCGATGGTCAGATTGGGAACGTAGTGGTTGTCCATAACGTCGAAATGGACAACATCCGCACCCGCGGCAAGCGCTTTGGCGGTGTCTTCACCCAGGCGGGCAAAATCGGCCGACAGAATTGAGGGAGCAATCAAAAACTGTTTCATCCGCATCTCCTTGAAATGTATTTACCGGCGGGCAAAACGGCTCAGGGGCGATAAAGAGCCAGGAGTTCATCCACCTTTTTACGCGTGCCGCCATTGCTGCTAATGCTGCGCCGCACTTTAACCTGATAATGCTTCGCGGCCTTGTACCATTCGCGCGTATCAGGCGTATCGTGATTCGAAATTAACACCGGAATTCTTTTGCTGACCAGTTTTTCCGCCATCTCTGCCAGACGCGCCTGCTCGGCAGGGCTGAAGCTGTTGGTGTGATAGGCGGTAAAATTTGCCGTCGCGGACAGCGGCGCGTAAGGCGGATCGCAATAGACCACCGAGTTAGCGTCGGCCTGTTCCATGCAAGCCTCATACGAGAGGCAGTAGAACTCTGCGTTCTGTGCTTTTTCCGCGAAGTGATACAACTCAGCCTGCGGGAAGTAGGGGCGCTTATAGCGTCCAAACGGCACGTTGAATTCACCACGCAGATTATACCGACACAGGCCGTTGTAGCCATGGCGGTTCAGGTAGAGGAACAACAGCGCGCGACGGAAGGCATCATCGCTCTGATTGAACTCAGCGCGAAACTGATAGTAAACGTCCGGCTGGTTGTTCTCTGGCGTGAACAGCTTACGCGCCTCGTCGACGTACTCGTCGGTGCGCATTTTTACGATGTTATACAGGCTGATAAGGTCGCTGTTGATATCCGCCAGAATATAACGCGAAAAATCGGTGTTCAGGAACACCGATCCAGCACCCACAAACGGCTCGATAAGACACTCGCCTTTCGGCAGATGTTTTTTAATATCGTCGAGCAGGGGGTATTTCCCCCCCGCCCATTTCAGAAAAGCGCGATTTTTTTTCATGCTGACTAACTGATTACACCTTCTCCGGCTGTGGAGAAAGCTCCGACAGCATCCTGCGCTTTAAACATTACTTCAGATCGGCCTGCACCTGATGAATCGGCTTCGCCCACGGGTTCTTCGCCTGAACGTCGGCTGGCAGCGTGGCTACGGCACGTTTCGCTTCATCTTTAGAAGCATAAACGCCGCTCACCAGCACATACCACGGCTGACCGTTGCGGGTCGTCTGATAAACCACGTAGTTTTTCAGGTTCGATTTCTTCGCCCAGCCGTTGAGGTTGTCATAGTTAGACGAACTGCTCAACTGCAGCGTGTAGTTGCTGGATGGCGCAGATTTCAGAGAACCTACATTGCCTGCGGTTTTACCTGACGCAGCGCTGGAGGCGGTAGCGGTTGCCGCCGGTGCCGCAGTGGCTGCAGGTGCCGTCGTGGTCGCTGTTGCTTTTGGCGCCGCGGTGGCTGCTGGCGCTTTTACCGGCTCGCTGGCGGCAGGTTTAGTCTGCACTGGCGCTTTCACTTCTGGCGCTTTTGCCACCGTCTGCGGTTTTGTTTCACGCTTCGGCTCAATCACCGTCTGTTTGCGCTCAGGGCGCGGCGCAGTCTGAGTCTGATGCGGTTTCGTTTCCGTAGCGGCGGCCTGCGGCTGTGCAGTTCCACCGCGAATCGGCGCGACGGTTGCAGGCTCAGTTGGCAGCGTAGAGTTGACCACAACGTTGTTAACCTGATCCTGGTTTTGCGGCTGCGTCAGGGCATTGTTCAGATCGCCCTGCACTTCAACACGCTGCTGGCCTTCCGGGGTTGCAGGCGTTTGTCCCTGAGTCGGGGTTGAAGAGACCGGAGGCAGAGAAACGTCCTGCGGGGTCGTTGTATTACCCGCCGTCTGCTCAGCAGATGTCGTGCCCGGCGCAGGTTGAGCACCGTTTGCCTGATCGGCAGCATCGTTACCTGACAGGTTGATGCTCTTCTCAGCAGGCGCACTTTGCTCAGTCGAATTCGTTGAGGGGGCTTTCAGTGCGGAACCAATGCCCACAATCAGCAGTACGAGAACCAAAACGCCCAGCCCCATCATGACGTACTGGCGGGAAGCGGGCTTGGCCGCTGCCGCTTTTTTACGTTT
>CAMKZP010000183.1 GCA_946477805.1 uncultured Enterobacter sp. | reverse complement strand
CAGTACCGGAGCGCTGACAGGCGAGCACCGCGTCGCTTAATGCCTGCTGCGCGGCTTCCAGATCGGTACCCTCGACGTTAATCGAGCCCAGATCCGCAAGCCGTTCATGCCCCCGATGGCTGGCCATATTTGCCAGCGCCTGGCGCAGGACGTCCGGCCCCTGCGCGGCGCCGGGCCTGCCGTGATTGCGCGTCACCCCTTCGTCACATTCAAAGCCGATCAGCGCGATACCGCCTGATGACGGGGTGAACTGCGCAGGCTGGCCTATCGTCTGGAAAATGCGTTTGGCATTGTCGGCCTCGGCGCTGTCGTCGCGCCCCTGCCAGACCTGCCGTAACGTGGGCCGCCACAGTTTCATTCTATGCTCCCCCGAAATACGCGCTGATACAGCGGGTTCCGCCCCGGCTCGTAGACCATCTCCACGGGGTGCTGCGCGTCCCAGATAGCAAAATCAGCCACGTATCCCGCCTTCAGCTGCCCGTGGGTCGCGCCCCGCCCTAACGCCTGCGCCGCATGGCGCGTCACGCCGGCCCAGGCTTCTTCCGGCGTCAGGCCAAACTGTACGCAGGCCATGTTCATCGCCAGATGCAGGCTGGCAAACGGGCTGGTGCCGGGGTTGTAGTCCGTGGCGACAGCCATCGGCACGCCCTGTTTTCTGAGCTGTTCAACCGGCGGGCGCTGGCGTTCCTGAAGGAAATAGAAGGCTCCGGGCAGCAGCACGGCCACCGTGCCGCTTTCCGCCATCGCCTGCACCCCGGCTTCATCGAGGTATTCAATGTGATCGGCTGAAAGCCCTTTGTAGCGGCTGACCAGCGCGGCGCCGCCGAGGTTTGAAAGCTGTTCGACGTGCCCCTTTACCGGAATACCGAGCGCGGCAGCGGCTCTGAACAGGCGCTCGGTTTGCGACGGAGTAAAGCCCACGTTTTCACAAAACGCGTCCACGGCTTCGAATAACTCCTTTTGCCACAGCGTGGGCATAATCTGCTCGCAGATCAGCGTGAGCCAGGCGTCCGGATCCTCCCGGTATTCCACCGGTACGGCGTGGGCGGCCAGCAGCGTTGGGCTGATGTCGACCCGGTTGTTCAGGCTGAGCTGACGTATCACCTGCAGCATCTTCTCTTCGGCTTCGGCACTCAGCCCGTACCCTGATTTGATTTCAACCGTGGTCACACCCTCCTTCATCAGGCGCGCAAGCCGCTGCTGCGCCAGCTGCAGCAGGGTTTCTGCAGAACTGCTGCGCGTGGCCGTGACGGTCGCGTTAATCCCGCCCCCCTGCGCGCTGATGGTCTGATACGACACCCCGTTCAGCCGCTGCTCCCACTCCGCTGCGCGATCGCCGCCGAACACCAGGTGGGTGTGGCAGTCGATGAGTCCGGGAGTCACCAGGCGCCCGTAGAGATCGACACAGCGCGGATGCCCGGAAGGGACCGCGGATTCGGGAATAACGGCCTGAATAACCTGGCCGCGAACCACGAGGGCATAGCCCGCCTTCAGGCCATAAGGTTCGGGCTCATCTGCCGCCATTGTTGCCAGTCGCGCGTTTCGCCATATCACATCGTCAGGGTGAAGCTGCTGCATGAGGCTTTCCACTTGTCATGGGTTGTATAGACATTTATTTTCATCTTGCGCGTGGTGTCAACCGTCTTTCGGGAAAATGTTATTTATTTGTGATGACTTTCCCGCACGCGCGGGGTGAAAAAAACAACTTTTAGCCTTTTGATCTTCCCGTTTCGCTCAACTTAGTATAAAAAAGCAGGCTATTTCGTCTATACCGTTAAGACTTGCATACCCAGGAGCTTCACCTTGAACATTTCCAGGATTTCCCGTCTGGCGTTGGCACTTGCTTTTGGCGTGACGTTATCCGCCTGCAGCTCAACGCCACCGGACCAGCAACCTTCTGAGCAGGCTGCTCCGGGGACCTCATCTCGCCCCGTGCTGTCTGCTGATGAAGCGAAAAACTTCACCCAGGCGCGTTATTTCACGGCGATGGATCCGAACGCGGCAGCGTGGACGCCTTCCTCTATTACCTTGCCTAAGCAGCCTAACTTTGTGGTGGGTCCGGCAGGGGCTGAGGGCGTCACGCACACCTCCATTCAGGCGGCGGTTGATGCTGCGATCACCAAACACAGCGCGTCGCGTCAGTACATCGCGATCCTGCCGGGTGAATATGAAGGGACGGTTTACGTCCCTGCGGCACCGGGCAGCATTACCCTTTACGGCGTGGGCGAAAAAGCGATCGACGTGAAAATTGGCCTGGCGATTGATTCCGAAATCGACACCACGACCTGGCGCCACCTTGTGAATCCGGCCGGTAAATACATGCCGGGCAAACCCGCGTGGTATATGTTCGACAACTGCCAGAGCAAGCGTACCGCCACCGTGGGCGTGATGTGTTCTGCCGTCGTCTGGTCACAGAACAACGGCCTGCAGCTGCAGAACCTGACCATTCAAAACACCCTGGGCGACAGCGTTGACGCGGGTAACCATCAGGCCGTTGCGCTGCGCAGCGATGGCGACAAGGTGCAGATTAACAACGTGAACATTCTGGGCCGTCAGAACACGTTCTTCGTGACCAACAGCGGCGTGCAGAACACGCTGCAAAACAACCGCCTGACCCGCACGCTGGTGACCAACAGCTACGTTGAGGGCGACGTGGACCTGGTCTCCGGCCGCGGTGCCGTGGTGTTTGATAACACCGAATTCCGCGTGGTGAACTCCCGCACGCAGCAGGAGGGCTATGTGTTTGCCCCGGCAACCCAGTCGAACCTCTTCTACGGTTTCCTCGCGGTGAACAGCCGCTTCAACGCGGCGGGTGACGGCGTGGCGCAGCTGGGCCGTTCTCTGGATGTGGATCCCGCCACCAACGGTCAGGTGGTCATCCGCGACAGCGTCATCAACGAAGGCTTTAACATGGCGAAGCCGTGGGCTGATGCTGCCATCTCGAAACGTCCGTTCTCCGGCAATACCGGTGCAGTGGATGACAAAGGCAACGTGCAGCGCAACCTGAACGACGCGAGCTTCAACCGCATGTGGGAATTCAACAACCGCGGTCTGGGCAGCAAAGTGGTCGCTGAGGCTAAGCAGTAACCTGTTTTGCCGGGTGACGGCTTCGCCTGACCCGGCCTACAAACACAGGGCATAAAAAAACCTCGCATTCGCGAGGTTTTTTGTTTTCAGCCGCTTAGTGCGCGTTTACCACCACCCACATTGGCCCCTGGCCAACGGCGTATCGCCCTTTCTCTTCCAGTAAGCCCTGCTCGCCCTTAATTTCGTACAGCGCGATATGGTGGGACTTCTGCCCCGCCGCAATCAGGAATTTTCCGCTGTGGTCGACGTTAAAGCCGCGCGGCTGGGTTTCCGTCGGCTGGAAGCCTTCGATTGCCAGCACGCTACCGTCTTCAGATACGCTAAATACGGTGATCAGGCTGGAGGTGCGGTCACAGGCGTACAGGTGACGGCCATCCGGCGTGATGTGAATATCCGCAGCCCAGCGTGTGTCGGAGAAGTCGGACGGCATAATGTCCAGCGTCTGTACGCACTCGATCTGGCCGTTAGGGTTGCTCAGCTCCCACACGTCCACCGAGCTGTTCAGCTCGTTCACCACGTAGGCGTACTGCTGGTTCGGGTGGAAGACCATATGGCGCGGGCCTGCGCCCTCGACGGTGGTCACTGCCGCAGGATCCTGCGCGACCAGGTGGCCATCATCGCTCAGGGTAAACAGGCAGATGCGATCCTGCTTCAGCGCTGGCACCCACAGGGTGCGGTTGTCCGGGGAGATATTCGCCGAGTGGCAGCCTTCCAGCCCTTCCACCACGTCGATGGTTTCAACCGGAATGCCGTCGTCCAGACGCGTGACGCTGACGCAGCCCGCGTTATAAGAGCCGCTGAAGATGAAGCGACCTTTGCGATCGGTTGAGATGTGCGTCGGGCTGCCCGGCAGCGGCGCTTCTGCGGTGTAGGTCAGTGCACCGTCGTCCGGCGCGATGCGGTACGCCAGCACGCGAAACTCCGGACGCACGCCCACGTAGAGAAAACGTTTATCCGGGCTGATGACCATTGGCTGAACTTGCCCTGGCACATCCACAACCTGAACCAGCGTAAGCGAACCTTCCGCATTCAAACGCCAGACGTGGATCTGCTGACTTTCAGGGCTGGCGGTATAAACGGTCTGTTTCATGAATACTCCTTTCCTCACTGCGCGTGAAAGTGATTATTTTTAACGGCGAATGCTCAATTGTAGCCAGGAATTTTGCAGCGATTTGCTCTCGGTGTACCATCCCCTGAGACCTTAAATTCAACATTAACCCGGAAGAACAAATGACCTCGCGTGTGATTGCACTGGATTTAGACGGAACGTTGCTTACGCCTCAAAAAACCCTGCTCCCCTCCTCTCTTGAGGCGCTTAAGCGCGCGCAGGAGGCGGGGTATCAACTCCTCATCGTAACGGGTCGACATCACGTAGCCATTCATCCTTTTTATCAGGCACTGGCGTTAGATACACCTGCAATTTGTTGTAATGGCACCTATTTGTATGATTATCAGGCAAAAAAGGTTTTAGAATCCGATCCGCTGCCGGTTTCCCAGGCCCTGCAATTGATTGATTTGCTGGATGAGCACGCCATTCACGGCCTGATGTATGTGGATAACGCGATGGTGTACGAGCGCCCGACCGGCCACGTCATCCGCACCAGCAACTGGGCGCTGTCGCTCCCGGAGGCGCAGCGCCCCGTCTTTACGCAGGTTTCTTCCCTGCGCCAGGCGGCACAGGACGTCGAGGCTATCTGGAAATTTGCCCTGACGGACGAAGACACCGCCAGGCTGAATACCTTCGCACAGCACGTTGAGCAGACGCTCGGTCTGGAGTGCGAATGGTCCTGGCACGATCAGGTGGATATTGCCCGCAAAGGCAACAGTAAAGGCAGGCGCCTGACGCAGTACGTGGAATCGCAGGGCTGGTCAATGCAGGACGTCGTTGCCTTTGGCGATAACTATAACGACATCAGCATGCTGGAGGCCGCGGGTACCGGCGTGGCGATGGGCAATGCCGATGACGCCGTGAAAGCCCGCGCTAACGTGACGATCGGCGATAATACGACCGACAGCATCGCGCAGTATATTTATACCCACCTGCTGTAATCAGGCGGTGATAGAGACGCTCTTAATTTGCGCGTAAAGCCACAGCCCGGGTTTGATGCCTAACTCATCCCTGGCCCACGGGCTGATACGCGCCCAGAGCGTCCTGCTCCCCACCTCAAGCTTCACCTCAACCTGGCCGTTATCGTCCAGACACTCCGCCACTTTTGCGCGCAGTATGTTGCGGATGCTGGTCTGCAGCGGCGGCTGTAGCACCAGCGAGACATCCGACGCCTGAATGCGGATCCGCAGCACCGACTGCAGCGGCCTGTCGATTTTGTTAACCCACAGGTGCTGATCGCCGAGCGCCAGCGCGGTCATCGCGTAATGCGGATGGTGTTCCAGTACGCTGACCTTCAGGACGCTGCTCTGCTGTTCCTTCGGGAGCCACGGGTGCATCACGCTGCTGCCCCACACCTCTTCCAGATTGCCGAACGCTTTCACGCTGCCGTCCTCCAGCACCAGCACTTTATCCGCCAGGTGTAGAATTTCATCCAGGGAGTGGCTGACGTACAGCATCGGAACGTTGATTTCGCGCGCCAGGCGCTGCAGATACGGCAGCAGCTCACGCTTGCGCGGAATATCCAGCGAGGCCAGCGGTTCGTCCAGCAGCAGCAACTCCGGCGCGGTCAACAGGGCGCGGCCAATTGCCACCCGCTGTTTTTCGCCGCCGGAAAGGGATGACGGAAGCCGGTCCAGCAGGGGTTCAACTCCCAGCAGCGTCACCAGCTTATCGAACTGCGCGGCCATGCTTTTCGCCATGCCGTAGCGCAGGTTGCCGCGCACGCTGTAGTGCGGGAACAGCCGCGCATCCTGAAAAACGTAGCCGATGCGGCGTTTATCCGGCGAGAGATAAACCCTCTTCTCCACGTCATTCAGGACGCGGTTATTCAGTACAATCCGCCCTGACTGCGGGCGCGTCAGGCCGCTAATGGCGTTAATCAGGGACGTTTTACCCGCGCCCGATACGCCAAAAATAGCGGTGATGCCGCTTGCAGGCAGCGTTTCGTTAAGGGTCAGACGGTGGTTGCCCAGCGTCTGTGTGAAATTGAGCTCCAGCATGCCTATTTCCCCATCCGCTCGCGGCTAAGCCGCGCCAGCCATTCAGACACCAGCAGCGAAACAAGCGCCAGCACGATTGAGATAATGCACAGCCGCGCCGCCGCGCCTTCGCCGCCCGGCGTCTGGATCAGGGTGTACATGGCGGAGGGAATGGTGCGCGTTTCGCCGGGAATATTCGAGACGAAGGTAATGGTTGCGCCAAATTCACCGAGCGAGCGCGCAAACGCCAGCACCGTACCGACAATAATGCCCGGTAACGTCAGCGGCAGCGTAATGGTGAAGAAGACGCGCCAGCGCCCGGCGCCCAGCGTGCGGGCCGCCTGCTCCAGCTTACTATCCACGCCTTCCAGCGCGAGGCGTATGGCCCTCACCATCAGCGGGAAGGACATCACCGCCGCCGCCAGCACGGCCCCCCGCCAGCTAAACGCGAAGGTGAGGCCAAACCAGTCATAGAGCTTTTCGCCGATAAAACCGCGTCGACCCATCGAAATCAGCAAAAGATAGCCGACCACAACCGGCGGCAGGACGAGAGGAAGATGAAGCACGCTATCAAGCAGGGCTTTGCCAGGGAAGGTGCAGCGAACCAGCAGCCAGGCGAAGAAGATCCCAAAGGGCAAACTTAGCGCAACGGCCAGGGAAGAGACTTTAAGGCTCAGCAGCACGGCCTGCCATTCAGGATCGGTCAATATCATCAGCGAGTCGTAAATCCGTAACGTTTAAAGATTGCGGACGCTTCCGGCCCCTTCAGGTAGTCACAGAAGGCCGTCACGGTCGCATTTTTGTGCCCATCAACAATCGCAACAGGATATTCCACTTTCTTGTGGGCGTCTTCCGGGAAGGTCCCCACCACCTTTACGCCTTTGCTGGCAACCGCATCAGAGCCGTACACGATCCCCAGCGGGGCTTCGTTACGCTCCACCAGCGCCAGCGCGCCGCGAACGTCCTCCGCCGGTGCCAGTTTCGCAGACAACGTCTCCCACGCGCCCAGCTTTTGCAGCGCCTCTTTAGCGTAAATGCCTGCCGGAACGTGGTCAGGATCGCCCACCGCCAGACGGCCGCCGTTTAGCAGGCTGGTCCAGTTTGTCTCTTTGCTGATGGTGATAT
>CAMKZP010000182.1 GCA_946477805.1 uncultured Enterobacter sp. | reverse complement strand
ATCTCCTGCTGTTGCTGAGCATCCGGCCCAATGTGACGTTCAATGAAGGCGCCACGGTTTTCAAGCTGGCTTAAAGTCTGTGTCATGAGCGATGGTTCCTGAAACGTGCAGTGAATGTGTATTCGCCCTCTCCCTGGGGGAGAGAGCTGGGGTGAGGGTATCGTCTTTCCCCCTCACCCTATCCTCTCCCCAAAGGGAGAGGGAAAAGGCTTACTCTGCCCTCTCCCAAGGAGAGAGGGAAAAAGCTTACTCGTCTTCTAACAGTGCTTCGTACGCGGTCGCGTCCAGCAGCGCGGCAACCTGCGCTTCGTCGCTGGCTTTGATCTTAAAGATCCAGCCGCCTTCATACGGCTCGCTGTTGACCAGCTCCGGTGAATCGCTCAGCGCGTCGTTGACGGCAACGATTTCGCCACTTACCGGGGCATAGATGTCGGAAGCCGCTTTTACGGACTCGGCCACGGCGCAGTCATCGCCCGCGCTGACGGTCGCGCCTACTTCAGGCAGGTCGACAAACACCATGTCGCCCAGCAGCTCCTGCGCGTGCTCGGTGATGCCTACGGTGTAAGTGCCGTCCGCCTCTTTGCGCAGCCACTCGTGTTCTTTGCTGTATTTCAGTTCTGCTGGCACATTGCTCATTGAAGTTCTCCTGATAAAAAGAATTAGGCGACCGGCTTACCGGCGCGAACAAAAATCGGTTTGGTCACGCTGACCGGCATTTCACGGTTGCGGATTTGCACCACCGCCGTTTCGCCAATGCCCGCCGGGACGCGTGCCAGGGCAATACTGTAGCCGAGCGTCGGGGAGAAGGTCCCGCTGGTGATGACGCCTTCGCGATGATTACCGTCCGCATCGGTGAAGCGCACCGGCAGTTCGCCGCGCAGCACGCCTTTTTCCTTCATCACCAGGCCCACCAGCTGTTCGGTGCCCTTCTCGCGCTGCATTTCCAGCGCTTCACGACCAATAAAGTCACGGTCCGCCGGTTCCCACGCGATGGTCCAGCCCATGTTGGCCGCCAGCGGGGAGACGCCTTCGTCCATCTCCTGTCCGTAGAGGTTCATGCCCGCTTCCAGACGCAGCGTATCGCGCGCGCCCAGGCCCGCAGGCTTCACGCCCGCTTCCACCAGCGCGCGCCAGAAATCAGCGGCTTTCTCGTTCGGCATCGCAATTTCATACCCCGCTTCACCGGTGTAACCGGTGGTGGCGATGAACAGATCCCCCGACTGCACGCCGAAGAAAGGCTTCATGCCTTCGGTCGCTTTACGCTGCTCGTCGCTGAACAGCGAGGCGGCTTTTGCCTGCGCGTTCGGCCCCTGCACGGCAATCAGCGACAGGTCATCGCGGACGGTGATGTCGATGGCGTAAGGTTCGGCGTGTTGGGTGATCCAGGAGAGGTCTTTTTCGCGGGTGGCGGAGTTTACAACGAGGCGGAAGAAATCTTCGGTGAAGTAGTAGACGATGAGGTCATCAATCACGCCGCCCGAGGCGTTGAGCATCCCGGTATAGAGCGCTTTGCCTGTCGTCTTGAGTTTAGCGACGTCGTTTGCCAACAGATAACGCAAAAACTCCCGGGTGCGGCTGCCGTGCAGGTCGACAATGGTCATGTGGGACACGTCGAACATACCGGCATCGGTGCGCACCGCGTGGTGCTCATCAATCTGCGAGCCGTAGTGCAGCGGCATCATCCAGCCGTGGAAGTCCACCATGCGGGCGCCGCATAACACGTGCTGTTCGTACAAAGGAGTCTGTTGGGCCATCTTGTCCTCGTTGAAAATTCACCGTGAAACCGGGTGTCGGCTTCGTGAATCCTTGCCGACGCAAACGTTCTCTTTTACCTGAACTTACCACCGAAGCCGGCGGTTAACCATAAGGTAAAGCGGGTCATCACATTAGCTTATGACCAAAAAACGCTGAAAAGCCTACAGAGTTATTCACTGGAAAAATGCGATTAAACCCGCACAAAATTAACATTGATCTAACAGGATGAAGCACAGGGTGATATTTCGTGCGGAAAAATGGGCCGAATTTCCGTCACATAAAAAAAGCGACATTAGATTAACTAATGCGAAAAAAGCGGTGAAATTAGAATATTTCAAACGAGGGTATTTCCCCGGCGCGAAGGCCGGGAAAATAAAGTGTGACGGGGTTCCAGGTTATCGTAACCAGTGGGGGAGATCGTTAAGCCCCATCGCCTGGCGCAGGAGCTGCGGTTTGACGCCCGGAAGGGTGTCGGCCAGCTTGAGGCCGATGTCGCGCAGCAGTTTTTTCGCCGGATTGGCTCCGGCAAACAGGTCGCGGAAGCCCTGCATGCCCGCCAGCATCATCGCCGCGCTGTGCTTGCGGCTGCGCTCGTAGCGACGCAGATACAGATGCTGACCAATATCTTTCCCTTCACGGTGCAGACGGCGCAGCTCTTCTACCAGCTCCGCCGCGTCCATAAAGCCGAGGTTAACCCCCTGCCCGGCCAGCGGATGAATGGTATGCGCCGCATCGCCCACCAGCGCCAGACGGTGCGCCGCAAACTGGCGCGCGTAGCGCCCGGTTAGCGGGAACATCTGACGTTCGCTTTCAAGCGTACACAGCCCCAGACGGTTATCAAAGGCCACGCACAGCGCCTGGTCAAAGGCCTCAGGCGTAGCGTCCTGCATCCGCTGCGCTTTTTCAGGCTCCAGGGACCAGACGATGGAGCACAGATGCGGATCGCTCAGCGGCAGAAAGGCCAGAATACCGTCGTTATGGAAAATCTGCCGCGCCACGCCGCCGTGCGGCTCCTGGGTGCGAATTGTCGCCACCATCGCGTGATGGCGGTAATCCCAGAAGGTCAGCGGAATATCCGCTTTGTTGCGCAGCCAGGAGTTCGCGCCGTCAGCGCCAACCACCAGACGCGCGGTGAGCATATCGCCGCTTTGCAGGGTGATAAACGCTTCGTTTTCCCCCCATGCAACCTGCTGCAGCTGCGCTGGCGCCACGAGCGACACGTCGCTGCACTGCTGCGCCTTGCGCCAGAGAGCGTGGTGGATCACCGCATTCTCAATAATGTGGCCCAGATGGCTGTAGCCCATGCTTTCGTCGTCAAACGCGATATGGCCAAAGCTGTCTTTATCCCACACTTCCATCCCGTGATAGCAGCTGGCGCGCTGCGCCACAATTTCGTCCCAGACGCCAATGTGCGCCAGCAGCTTTTCACTGGCGGCATTGATCGCCGAGACGCGGAGTTCCGGCGGGGCATCCGGAGCGACGGGCTGGGGCGCTTTTTGCTCCAGCACGGCCACGCGCAGGCCGCTGCCCTGTAGCCCGCAGGCAAGCGCCAGCCCGACCATTCCGCCGCCAACAATAGCAACATCAACATTTTGCACGGTGATAACTCCTTAACGCGCGACCCAACCGAGGGTCCGCTGCGCCAGCACGTCACGTGCCGGAATGAACAGTTCCATCGCCATCAGCCCGAGGTTGCGACCCGCAACCAGCGGCGCCCAGCGATTGGCAAACAGATGGACTAACCCATCGGTGACGCCGATTGTCGCCTCTTTATCGGCCTGGCGACGCGTCTGGTAATGGCTTAATACGCTATACGCGCCGCAGTCCTTTTGCTCACCCCACGCCTGCGCCAGCGACTCCGCCAGGCTCATCACGTCACGCAGGCCCAGGTTAAAGCCCTGCCCGGCGATCGGGTGCAGCGTCTGGGCGGCGTTGCCCACCAGCGCCACGCGGTGTGAAATTGACCGGGAGGCGGTGGTCAGCGAGAGCGGATAAACCGAGCGCTTGCCCGCATGGGTAATACGCCCGAGCCGCCAGCCGAAGGCTTTTTGCAGCTCGGTACAAAAACGTTCGTCGGACCAGGACTGCACCTCATCGGCTTTATCCTGCGCGTGGCACCACACCAGCGAGCAGCGCCCGTCCGACATCGGCAGCATCGCCAGCGGACCATGCCGGGTGAAGCGCTCAAACGCCCTGCCGCGGTGTTCCTCTGCGGTAGAGACGTTGGCGATAACGGCAACCTGCCCGTAAGGCTGCTGCCGCCACTCCACGCCGCACTGGGTGGCGAGTGCAGAACGCGAACCGTCAGCCGCCACCAGAAGCTGGCCGTTAAGGACCGTTCCGTTTTCCAGCGTCACGCTGACCGCATCGTCACTGCGGCTAAAGCTGGCAACGCGTGTCGGACAGTGCAGCGTCACGCCCGGCGCATCCTGTAACAGACGAAACAGGCGCAGGCCGACGTCGTGCAGCTCAACCACCTGCCCCAGCGCGTCAATACGATAGTCATGGGCATCCAGCGTCACAAAGCCGGCATGGCCGCGATCGCTGACGTGCACGGTCTTGATGGCCGTGGCGCAGTCGGCAATCGCCTGCCAGATGCCAATGCGCGAAAGCTGCTGGCAGGTTCCCTGGGCCAGGGCAATGGCGCGGGAATCAAAACCCGGGTGGTCGGTCGCCCGTGGCGCAACGGCTTCCACCAGATGCACCGGGAGCGCGCCTTTGGTTAAATGCGAAATGGCCAGCGCCAGCGTGGCGCCGGTCATCCCACCGCCGACGATGATCACGCTCATCCGCGCGCCGCTGCCATCAGCGCCTCAATGTCGTCCGCTTTCTTAACCACCGCTGCGGTCAGGTTTTCGTTGCCGGTTTCGGTGATCGCAATATCGTCTTCGATGCGAATGCCAATTCCGCGGTACCGTTCCGGCACGTCGGCGTCCGGCGCGATGTACAGCCCCGGCTCCACGGTTAATACCATGCCCGGCTCCAGCACGCGCGAACGCTCGGGGCCGTACGCGCCCACGTCATGCACATCCAGCCCCAGCCAGTGGCTCAGGCCGTGCATAAAGTACGGGCGATGCGCGTTTTCGGTGATCAGGGTGTCGACGTCCCCTTTCAGAATGCCGAGCCTCACCAGGCCGGTAATCATGATGCGCACCACTTCGCCGGTGACATCCTGAATGGAGGTGCCAGGACGGAACAGCGTGAGGGAGGTTTCCAGCGACTCGAGCACGATGTCGTAAATCTCGCGCTGTGCGGGCGAGAATTTGCCGTTCACCGGGAAAGTTCGGGTGATGTCGCCCGCATAGCCAAGATATTCGCAGCCCGCGTCAATCAGCACCAGATCGCCGTCGCGCAGCACGCTTTCATTTTCGGTGTAGTGCAGAATGCAGCCGTTTTCCCCGCCGCCGACGATGGTGTTGTAGGACGGGAAGCGCGCGCCGTGGCGGGTAAACTCATGATGAATTTCGCCTTCCAGCTGATATTCGAACATCCCGGGACGGCATTTTTCCATCGCGCGGGTATGCGCCAGCGCGCTGATTTCACCTGCGCGACGCATCACGTTGAGCTCTTCTTCAGACTTGAACAGGCGCATCTCGTGCACCACCGGACGCCAGTCCGTCAGCGTGGCGGGAGCAGAGAGATTCTGACGAGAGCCTTTGCGCAGCTTGTCCAGAGCGTTGAAGACAATCTCGTCCGCATACGCATATTCGCCCTGGGCGTGATAGAGCACGTCCAGACCGTTAAGTAACTGGTAGAGCTGCTGGTTAATTTCGCTAAACGCCAGCGCGCGATCAACGCCGAGCTTTTCCGGCGCGGCCTCTTGCCCTAAGCGGCGGCCAAACCAGATTTCGGCCGTCAGGTCGCGCACGCGGTTGAAAATCACGCTGTGGTTATGGGTGTCATTGCTCTTAATCAGCACCAGTACGGCTTCCGGCTCGTTGAAGCCGGTGAAGTACCAGAAATCGCTGCTTTGACGATAGGGGTATTCGCTGTCGGCGCTGCGCGTCACTTCGGGCGCGGCAAAAATCAGCGCGGCGCTCCCCGGCTGCATGCTGGCCAGCAGCGCCTGTCGGCGGCGAGAATACTCTTGATTTGAGATAACCATGACACCCTCCTGTGCGTTATTTTTCTTAATGTAAGGTTGGCTTGCGGACTTCCGGGGCAGTTGGCTGCGAGCGCGTAAAGGTGTCGTGGCACAGCAGCGCCGCAACGCGCACGTACTCAATGATCTCTTCGAGAGACATTTCCAGCTCTTCCTGGTCTTCGTCTTCATCGTAGCCAAGCTGCGCGATGTTACGCAGGTCGTCGATCGCTTCACCCGCTTCGCCGGTCACTTTATCAAGCTTCGGCTGAGACACGCCCAGGCCCAGCAGATAGTGATTTACCCAGCCCGCGAGGGCATCGGCGCGGTCGAACACGCTGACGTCGTCGCCGTCAGGCAGATAAAGCTGAAAAAGGAAGCCGTCGTCTTCCAGCGAATCGCTGGTTGTCGCGTGCATTTTGCGCAGCGCTTCCGCCAGCTCGTGACCAAACGCCAGCCCTTCATTCGTGAGGTCGTGGATCAGCGGCTGCCAGGAGCTGTCGCTGTTTCCGCCGCACAGCATGCCACTGATCAGACCGTGCATTTCGGCAGGGGTTAAACCCACTCCCTGCTGGTTCAGTAACTGGTTCAAATCCTTGTAACCAGGCATTTCGTTCTGTTTAGACATGCGCATTCGTCATCGTTGAGGGAAGATTCATGATATGCTACCACTTTGGACCCTGGTGATACCAGAAAAGGGCTTGTATCCTCGCATCAGGGTAGCTATAGTGTCGCCCCTTCGCAGAGCCGGGCTCGGACGTGAAGGCAGCGCAGTCAATCAGCAGGAAGGTGGCATGTCTGCACAACCCGTCGATCTCCAGATTTTTGGCCGTTCACTGCGAGTGAATTGTCCGCCTGAACAAAGGGATGCCCTGAATCAGGCTGCGGACGATTTGAATCAGCGGTTGCAAGATCTAAAAGAACGCACTAGAGTCACAAATACTGAGCAGCTGGTTTTCATAGCCGCGTTGAACATCAGCTATGAACTGACTCAGGAAAAAGCGAAAACCCGCGACTACGCGGCCAGCATGGAGCAGCGCATTAAAATGCTCCAGCAGACCATTGAACAGGCGTTGCTTGATCAGGGTCGCACTCCCGAAAGACCGGGACCAAAGTTTGAATAACACTTCTCAGTTGACTATGGTAGAGTAACTGGGAAGACAAAATTTCTCTGAGATGTTCGCAAGCGGGCCAGTCCCCTGAGCCGATATTTCATACCACAAGAATGTGGCGCTCCATGGTTGGTGAGCATGCTCGGTCCGTCCGAGAAGCCTTAAAACTATGACGACACATTCACCTTGAACCAAGGGTTCAAGGGTTACAGCCTGCGGCGGCATCTCGGAGATTCCCTTCTTAAGTTCGCATTATCCCCTCAACGTTGTTTTCGGCCTGTGCCGCCCTGTATTACACTTTCCCGTATCGTTTCGCCTGCTCGTAATGAGACCAGCATGACTATACAGCCCGATATCCCGCTCTCCAGACAGCAAATTCGCCAGCAGATC
>CAMKZP010000181.1 GCA_946477805.1 uncultured Enterobacter sp. | reverse complement strand
GCGCATGGCGGCATCCACAATCGGGAAGCCCGTTTGCCCCGCTTGCCAGGCGTTGAGCTGTTCATCATTCGTTTGCCACTTTACCTTATCCGTCCAGCGAATGAATGGGCGGTGTTTACATAAATCAGGATGATAGGTCATCAGATGACGATAAAACTCACGCCAGATAAGCTCATTCAGCCAGACAGCGCCTGCGCCACCGTCCAGCGCCTGCGGCTGCTCCGCCAGCAGACGATGCAGGCACTGGCGCGGAGAGAGCACGCCCAGCGCCAGGCAGGCCGATAAACGGCTCGTCCCTTCCGTCGCAGGGAAATCCCGACGCGCGTCATAGTCAGCAGCGCCCTGCTGGCAGAAGTGGCGCAGCTGAGCGATAGCCGCTTTCTCACTGGCGGGAAACAGGGTTTCATCAAAGGGCTGTTGCGGATAATCAAAACCCAGCGCTGGCAGATCCGTTATCGCCTCACCCCTGACGGCAGGCGCGGACACGCACTCCGGCAGCGCCTCTTTGAGACGTTTGATGAAGGCATTTTTAAAGGGCGTAAAAACTTTATACATCTCATGGTTGCCGGTCATCACGCTGCCCGGCGCCAGCATCACGCTGTCGTCAAACCCCTCGCACACCACGTCTTTCAGCACCTTTTCCAGCTGACGATCGCGCTGCTGCTCGTTGTATTCGTACTGGTAGTTATAGAAAAGATGCGTGACGTCGTGCTGCTCGCACGTCTCCTGCACGGCCTGCAGCTGCGCGGCAAAATCATTCACCTCTCTATAGACCAGCGGGATACCTTTTTCAGCAAGCGTCTGCTGCAGGTTATTCAGGTGCGAGAGAAGATACGCCGCCTGTCGTGGCGCCATATCATGCTGCCGCCACTGCCCGGGCGTGGCGATAAACAGAGCCAGCACCTTTGCATTTTTGGCGCGGCAGGCGGCCGCAAGAGCGATGTTGTCATGTACGCGTAAATCCGCGCGAAACCAAACCAGATGGGTGGGCATAAAACTCCAGGCAATTGTCCATTATGTCCGTAAGGGCATGCCGCAAAAGGAAAAAGCATGCATGGAACTACTTTGCCATGAAGTGTAGACGGGATGAAATAAAAAAGGCCGCGCGAAGCGGCCTTAACGCTACTTGTCCTGCGCTAACGTGGAAAAGGCGACAAACGCGGAGGGTTCATCGCTTTTTACAACGAGCACGCTGGCGACAATGAACGCGATGCATAAATAGCGTTTCACTATGCGGTCCCTGCTGCTAACCGCTCCACCGTTCACCACCGGTGATAAGTCGGTGGACACAAGCCTTGGTTGGCGGATGCTTTACGGTTGTGAATACACCTTTCCCGGGACCGGTGCCCATGTGCGAGATGGCGAAAAGGGACGATGCATCATAAGCAACGTTTGTCGCGCAGGTGAGGTATTCGATGAAAATTAGGAATTTATAAAGAGTCTGGGGGATTGCCTGCCGCGTGAAGGACGGTATGATAAAGATCCTTGGTAGGCGAATGCGAAACGCCATCCCAACGGACCGCGAATCCCGAGGGACAAAAAAACCGCCACAATTGCTGTTGGCGGTTTTTTTATGGCTATGCGTTAGCGGTCTGTCAGTAGAAATCGCAGGTCGCTTTCTCGGCCTGATCCATCCACACCGGCTTTTCGCTGGTTTTCGCCCAGACGCGGTGCAGGTAGCTGTAAAAACGTGCGCGGTCTTTCCAGAACAGCATGACCGGCAGGGCCAGCACGCCGGCCACTACGGCGAAGGTGCGGCGCATGAAAACGATATGAGCCGGAAACGCTTTATAAAGATCCATAATTTTCTCCCCTATAGTTGGCCGGAAACGTCATCCGGAAAATTCAAAATCTGTGACCTGGCTAAAATAATATCGTTTTGTTTGTAATTTTACTACTCATCCGACCACTTATTTTCATCCATTTAGTGAATATTTACATTCCCGCTCGTAAGTAAGTTACAAAAAAGTTAACGATTTACTTATCAATGGTTAAATTGTGGGCTTTGCTTTTTTATACTTTTTTTACACCCGCCCGCCTGTTTTTTGCGAAATCTTTGCGCCGTAAATCCTACCGTTAGCACAAATACAAATGTCACCCGGAGGTGGGTTGTGAGTGCAGGTCTGATTACCGGCATCGTGCTGGTGTTCCTGTTATTGGGTTATCTGGTTTATGCCCTGATTAATGCGGAGGCATTCTGATGGCTGCTCAGGCGTTTTTGCTTATTGCCAGCTTCTTACTGGTGCTGTTCGTGCTGGCAAGGCCGTTAGGCTCCGGGCTGGCGCGGATGATCAACAACGTAGCGCTGCCGGGCACGGCAGGTATTGAAAAAGGGATCTGGCGCGTACTGGGAACAAGCGATTCGGAGATGAACTGGCGCCAGTATCTGATGGCGATCCTGCTGCTGAACGTTGTTGGCCTGATTGCCCTCTTTGCAATGCTGATGCTTCAGGGCATGCTGCCGCTCAATCCGCAGCAGCTGCCGGGCCTCTCCTGGCACCTGGCGCTGAACACGGCCGTCAGCTTTGTCAGCAATACCAACTGGCAGTCATACGCTGGCGAAACCACGCTCAGCTATTTCAGCCAGATGGCCGGGCTGACCGTGCAAAACTTCCTCTCCGCGGCGAGCGGTATTGCCGTGATCTTCGCCCTGACGCGCGCCTTCGCCCGTCAGAACGTCACGACCCTCGGCAATGCCTGGGTCGATTTAACGCGCATTACTCTGTGGGTTCTGATCCCCCTTTCCCTGCTTATTGCGCTGTTCTTTATCCAGCAGGGCGCGCTGCAAAACCTGCTGCCGTACGCGCCGTACACCTCGCTTGAAGGGGCAAAACAGCTCCTGCCGATGGGGCCGGTGGCCTCGCAGGAAGCGATCAAGATGCTGGGCACCAACGGCGGCGGCTTCTTTAACGCTAACTCGTCGCATCCGTTTGAAAACCCAACCGCGCTGACCAACGTCGTGCAGATGCTGGCGATCTTCCTGATCCCCACTGCGCTCTGCTTTGCCTTTGGCGATGTGGTCAACGATCGCCGCCAGGGCCGCACCCTGCTGTGGGCGATGTCGGTCATCTTCGTGGTTTGCGTGGCGCTGGTGATGTGGGCCGAATGGCACGGCAACGGCCACTTCATGCCGCTGGGCGCGAACAGCAGCATCAATATGGAAGGCAAAGAGAGCCGCTTCGGCATTCTTGCCAGCAGCCTGTATGCGGTGGTGACAACGGCGGCCTCCTGCGGGGCGGTGAACGCCATGCACGACTCCTTTACCGCGCTCGGCGGCATGATCCCGATGTGGCTGATGCAGATCGGCGAAGTGGTATTTGGCGGCGTCGGCTCGGGCCTGTACGGCATGCTGCTGTTCGTCCTGCTGGCAGTGTTCATCGCCGGGCTAATGATCGGCCGCACGCCGGAGTATCTCGGTAAAAAAATTGACGTACGCGAAATGAAGTTAACCGCGCTGGCAATTCTGGTCACGCCAACTCTGGTGCTGCTCGGCACCGCGCTGGCGCTGATGACCGACGCCGGACGCAGCGGCATTTTCAACCCCGGCATTCACGGCTTTAGCGAAGTGCTTTACGCCGTCTCGTCTGCCGCCAATAACAACGGCAGCGCCTTCGCAGGCCTAAGCGCCAACTCGCCTTTCTGGAACTGTCTGCTGGCGTTTTGCATGCTCGTGGGTCGCTTCGGCGTAATTATTCCGGTCATGGCTATCGCGGGCTCTCTGGTGAGTAAAAAAATTCAGCCAACGACCACCGGCACCTTGCCCACCCACGGCGCGCTGTTTGTCGGCCTGCTGATTGGCACCGTCCTGCTGGTAGGCGCCCTGACCTTTATCCCCGCCCTCGCGTTAGGCCCGGTCGCGGAAACCCTCTCTTTACGCTGATTTTGCGGAGAATTTGTCATGAGTCGTAAACAACTGGCCCTGCTCGAACCCTCGTTAGTTCGTCAGGCCCTCATGGATGCGGTGAAAAAGCTAAGCCCGCGCGTTCAGTGGCGCAACCCGGTGATGTTTATTGTCTGGATTGGGAGCGTACTCACCACCGCGCTGGCGGTTGCGATGGGAACAGGCCACCTCTCCGGGAACGCGATGTTTACCGCCGCCATCAGCCTGTGGCTGTGGTTTACCGTGCTGTTCGCCAACGTCGCCGAAGCGCTGGCGGAGGGCCGCAGCAAGGCCCAGGCCAACAGCCTGAAAGGGGTAAAAAAGACCGCCTTTGCGCGCAAATTACGCGAGCCAAAACACGGCGCGCAGATGGACCACGTTCCGGCAGACGAGCTGCGTAAAGGCGACGTGGTGCTGGTCGAAGCCGGGGACATCATCCCCTGCGACGGTGAAGTGATTGAGGGCGGCGCATCGGTTGACGAAAGCGCCATTACCGGTGAATCCGCTCCTGTTATCCGTGAATCCGGCGGCGACTTTGCCTCCGTCACGGGCGGGACGCGCATTTTGTCCGACTGGCTGGTGATCCAGTGCAGCGTCAACCCCGGGGAAACGTTCCTCGACCGGATGATCGCCATGGTGGAAGGCGCGCAGCGTCGTAAAACGCCGAACGAAATTGCCCTGACCATACTCCTCGTTGCCCTGACCATCGTGTTCCTGCTGGCAACCGCCACTCTGTGGCCGTTCTCGGCCTACGGCGGTACGGCGGTCAGCACCACCGTACTGGTCGCTCTGCTGGTGTGCCTGATCCCCACCACCATCGGTGGGCTGCTGTCCGCCATCGGCGTGGCCGGAATGAGCCGCATGCTGGGCGCGAACGTGATTGCCACCAGCGGACGCGCGGTTGAGGCCGCCGGTGACGTGGATGTCCTGCTGCTGGACAAAACCGGGACCATCACCCTCGGCAACCGCCAGGCCTCTGATTTCTTACCGGCGCCGGGTGTGGATGAAAAAACGCTGGCAGACGCGGCGCAGCTCTCCTCGCTGGCCGATGAAACGCCGGAAGGCCGCAGCATCGTGGTTCTGGCAAAGCAGCGCTTTAACCTGCGCCAGCGTGACGTGCAGAGCCTGCATGCCACCTTTGTGCCATTCACCGCCCAGACCCGCATGAGCGGCATTAACATTCAGGACCGGATGATCCGCAAAGGCTCCGTGGACGCCATCCGCCGTCATATCGAAGCCAACAGCGGCCACTTCCCGCCCGAAGTGGACAAGCTGGTTGAGAGCGTCGCGCGTCAGGGGGCAACTCCGCTGGTGGTGTCCGAGGGCGCAAACGTGCTGGGCGTGATTGCGCTGAAGGACATCGTCAAAGGCGGCATCAAAGAGCGCTTCGCGCAGCTGCGCAAAATGGGAATTAAAACGGTGATGATCACCGGTGATAACCGTCTGACCGCCGCCGCCATTGCCGCCGAAGCGGGCGTGGACGATTTTCTCTCCGAGGCCACGCCGGAAGCCAAGCTGGCGCTCATCCGCCAGTATCAGGCCGAAGGCCGACTGGTAGCGATGACCGGTGACGGCACCAACGATGCTCCTGCCCTGGCGCAGGCCGACGTGGCGGTTGCGATGAACTCCGGCACCCAGGCGGCAAAAGAGGCGGGGAACATGGTTGATCTCGACTCTAACCCCACCAAGCTGATCGAGGTGGTACACATCGGGAAGCAGATGCTGATGACGCGCGGTTCGCTGACCACCTTCAGCATTGCCAATGACGTGGCGAAATATTTCGCCATTATCCCGGCGGCGTTTGCCGCGACCTATCCGCAGCTGAATGCGCTGAACGTGATGCACCTGCACTCGCCGTCATCGGCTATTCTCAGCGCGGTGATCTTTAACGCGCTGATTATTGTCTTCCTCATCCCGCTGGCGCTGAAGGGGGTGAGCTATAAACCGCTGACCGCCGCCGCCATGCTGCGCCGCAACCTGTGGATCTACGGGCTGGGCGGGCTGGTGGTTCCCTTCATCGGGATCAAAGTTATCGACGTGCTGTTGACCCTGTTTGGGCTGGTTTAAAAGGTGAATCAAATGACCATGTTACGCCCCGCTATACTGCTGTTTATACTGCTGTCACTGATTACCGGCGGGCTTTACCCGCTGGTCACCACCGCGCTCGGCCAGTGGTGGTTTACGGACCAGGCCAACGGCTCGCAGATAATCCTGAACGGGGAATCGCGCGGTTCGCGTCTGATTGGGCAGAATTTCACGGACGCACGCTACTTCCAGGGGCGCCCTTCCGCCACTGCCGAAAGCCCGTATAATCCCATGGCGTCAGGCGGCAGTAACCTGGCGGGCAGCAACCCCGAGCTGGATAAAGCCGTTGCCGAACGCGTTGCCGCCCTGCGCGCCGCGAACCCGCAGGCCAGCCGTGAGGTGCCCGTGGAGCTGGTCACCGCCTCCGCAAGCGGGCTGGACTACAGCCTGACGCCGGAAGCCGCGGCATGGCAGATCCCGCGCGTCGCCGCTGCCCGTCAGCTGACGCCCGAACAGGTCAACCGGCTGGTAGCAGAACACACGCAAAAGCCGCTGGTCAGCTTCATCGGCATGCCGGTAGTGAACATTGTTGAGCTGAATCTGGCGCTGGACGCGCTAAGGAAAAACTAAATGACCGACGAGCCCATGCGCCCGGATCCGGACAGGCTGCTCGAACAGACGGCTGAAGCCCATCGCGGCAAACTGAAAATTTTCTTCGGCGCCTGCGCGGGCGTCGGGAAAACCTTCGCCATGCTGACGGAAGCCCAGCGGCTTCGGGCGCAGGGGCTTGATATTCTCATCGGCGTAGTGGAAACCCACGGGCGGAAAGAGACGGCGGCGCTGCTGACAGGGCTTGCCACGCAGCCGCCCCGGCGCATCAGCCACCGCGGGCGGCTGGTCACGGAGTTCGATCTCGACGCCGCTCTCGCCCGCCGCCCTGCCCTGATCCTGATGGACGAACTGGCGCACAGCAACGCGCCGGGCTCGCGCCATCCGAAGCGCTGGCAGGACGTGGAGGAGCTGCTTGAAGCCGGTATCGACGTCTTCACCACCGTTAACGTTCAGCATCTGGAAAGCCTCAATGACGTGGTGAGCGGCGTGACCGGCATCCAGGTGCGGGAAACGGTCCCCGATCCTTTCTTTGATTCCGCCGACGAGGTAGTGCTGGTCGACCTGCCGCCGGACGATCTTCGCCAGCGCCTGCATGAAGGCAAAGTTTACATTGCCGGTCAGGCCGAACGCGCCATCGAACATTTCTTCCGCAAAGGCAACCTGATCGCCCTGCGCGAGCTGGCCCTGCGCCGAACCGCCGACCGCGTTGACGACCAGATGCGCGCCTGGCGCGACCTCCAGGGGCAAGAGCGGGTCTGGCACACGCGGGATGCCATTCTGCTGTGCATCGGCCACGGCAGCGGCAATGAGAAACTGATCCGCAC
>CAMKZP010000180.1 GCA_946477805.1 uncultured Enterobacter sp. | reverse complement strand
TGTCTAAGGTTATGCCTGCGCCGGAGCGGAGAAAAGGGCTTTCTTCTACAAAATAGAGGGATATTGATTTAGCGCAATTTTGGCGGCAGGGTTGCTACCGCCAGGGGAGTATCAGGCGGAGAAAAAGGCCATCAGGACAGGGACCAGCAGGCTCAAAATAAAGCCATGCACGATGGCGGCGGGCACCAGCTCGATGCCTCCGGAACGTTGCAGAACCGGCAGGGTAAAGTCCATCGAGGTGGCGCCGCATAACCCCAGCGCGGTAGAGCGGCTGCGGCGCACCAGCGCCGGGATCAGCATAATGGCAATCAGCTCGCGCGCCAGATCGTTAAAGAACGCGGCGCTGCCAATTACCGGGCCGAAGGATTCGGTCAGCAGGATCCCGGAGAGGGAATACCAGCCGAATCCGGACGCCATCGCCAGGCCCGTTTTTAGCGGCAGGCCGAGAATAAGAGCGTTAATCACTCCCGCGACCATAGAGCTGGCGAGCACCACCACCGCCACCATCATTCCGCGGCGGTTGAGAACAATCTGTTTCAGTGTCATGCCGTTGTTTCGCAGCTGGATGCCGATCAGGAACAGCAGGAAGATCAGGGTATATTCACTGGCTTCGGTCGCGTGCTGTAAAAATGAAAAACCGGTCAGGCCCAGCATAAATCCGAGTATCACCACGCCGCACAGTTTTAATGATTCCAGCGCCATTGCAATTCGCGAAGGCAGTTTTTCCTGATGGTGCTTATTTTTCCAGGGAATAGCGCGTTCGAGCCAGAACAGGGCGGCGATGTTGCACAGCAAAATAACCATAACGGTGACCGCAGAATAATGCAGTATCGACAGTAAATTAGCCGCCAGGTTATCCAGGAAGGCCAGGCTAATTCCCATAAAGAAAAGAATAACGTAAACAATCCAGCTGAGAAAACGGTTGATGAGCCTTAAGGCTGATTCACGGTGCAGTGGAATGAGGTAGCCCACAATCAGGGGCAGCAGAATGATGAGGAGTCCTGAAAACATGAACAGCCGGTCCTTTGAGTATCGGTTAAGCGCCAGAGACACTACCCAATAAAGGCTGCTCAGTAAAGCGACAAAACAAAGCCGGGTGGAGGCTGGCGCCTTACCCGGCTTACATAAATGTGGCGTTGTGCGGGCTGATGCCTTCACCCACGGGGAAAGGCAAAAACCGTTAGTCGCGTTTTTCCAGCAGGGTGCGATACAGCACGCCGCCCAGAATACCGCCGATGATTGGCATCACCCAGAACAGCCACAGCTGCTCAAGCGCCCAGCCGCCCTGGAAGATGGCGACCGCGGTGCTGCGCGCCGGGTTAACGGAGGTGTTGGTGACCGGAATAGAGATCAGGTGGATCAGCGTCAGCGCCAGACCAATAGCGATAGGGGCGAAACCCGCCGGGGCGTGTTTGTCGGTTGCGCCGTGGATCACCAGCAGGAAGCCTGCGGTCAGCACAATTTCAATGACGATGGCGGAGAGCATGGAGTAGCCGCCCGGGGAGTGTTCGCCGAAACCGTTCGAGGCGAATCCGCTGGCCGCGGCGTCAAAGCCTGCCTTGCCGCTGGCAATCACGTACAGTACGGCCGCGGCGATAATGCCACCAATAACCTGCGCAATAATATAGCCAATCACGTCTTTAGCCGGGAAACGTCCGCCTGCCCATAAGCCTAACGTGACGGCCGGGTTAAAATGACCACCGGAAATATGCCCTACGGCAAATGCCATGGTTAATACGGTTAAACCGAAAGCCAGAGCGACGCCGACGAAACCAATGCCTAATTCCGGAAATGCTGCTGCCAGCACTGCGCTACCGCAGCCGCCAAACACCAGCCAGAATGTACCGAAACATTCTGCCGCTAATTTTCTAAACATAACCACCTCAATAATAAACTTCCGCACGCTATTGCGCGCGCGGGCTATATCGCCATAAAGGGATGACGACTCAAAGAGCCATTATTTTGAAACCAACAACATCCCTTCGCCACTTAAATAAATTCGATAAATTTGATTTAAGGCAATGTGATGTCATTCCTTGTTCAGGCAGGAGGTAAATTGAGCATAGCTCAAATCCGAACGGGGCGTATTTTCCGCTGTCGTGCCTCCCAGCCTGAGGCTATACTGCTGATAACTTGAAGGAAATAGCGATCATTTCTCGGGGGATGTATGCTTCTCGAACGTGTGGAAATTGTCGGGTTTCGCGGTATTAACCGCCTGTCGCTGCAGCTGGAGCACAATAACGTCCTGATCGGGGAAAACGCCTGGGGTAAATCCAGCCTGCTGGATGCGCTGACCCTGCTGCTCGCCCCCGAAGATAACTTGTACCACTTCGTTCATGATGACTTCTGGTTTCCGCCTGGCGACGTGGCCGGGCGCGAAAAGCATCTGCATATTATTCTGACGTTCCGGGAGTCCGAACCCGGCCGCCACCGCGTGCGCCGCTTCCGCCCGATGTCACCCTGCTGGGTGCCGTGCGATGATAACTATCACCGCATTTTTTACCGCCTCGAAGGTGAGATGGCCGAAAACGAGGGGGTACTTACCCTCCGTGAATTCCTGGATGAGAAAGGCAACCCCCTTTCATTGGACAATATTGACGAGCTGGCCCGTCATTTAATTCGCCTGACTCCCGTACTGCGACTGCGCGATGCGCGCTTTATGCGCCGGATCCGCAACGGCACCGTGCCCGATACGCCTGACGTCGAAGTGACCGCCCGCGAGCTGGATTTCCTTGCCCGCGAGCTGGTGTCGCGCCCGCAGAACCTGACGGACGGGCAGATCCGCCAGGGGCTGTCTGCCATGGTCCAGCTGCTTGAACACTACTTTTCCGAGCAGGGTACCGGGCCGTCACGTCATCGCCTGATGCGGCGGCGTTCTCACGATGAGCAGCGAAGCTGGCGCTACCTCGATATCATTAACCGCATGATCGACCGCCCCGGTGGACGCACCCACCGGGTGATACTGCTTGGATTGTTCTCAACGCTGCTGCAGGCCAAAGGCACCGTCCGGCTGGATCGCGATGCGCGCCCGCTGCTGCTGGTGGAAGACCCGGAAACGCGCCTGCACCCGATCATGCTCTCCGTGGCGTGGCAGCTGCTCAATCTTCTGCCGCTCCAGCGCATCACGACCACCAACTCCGGCGAACTGCTCTCGCTCACGCCGGTCGAGTACGTCTGCCGTCTGGTGCGTGAATCCTCGCGCGTGTCGGCCTACCGGCTTGGGCCGGGCGGGCTGAGTGCGGAAGACAGCCGTCGCATCGCGTTTCATATTCGCTTTAACCGCGCCTCGTCGCTGTTTGCCCGCTGCTGGCTGCTGGTGGAGGGGGAAACCGAAACATGGGTTATCAACGAGCTGGCGCGCCAGTGCGGTCACCACTTTGATGCAGAGGGCATCAAGGTGATTGAGTTTGCACAGTCGGGCCTAAAGCCGCTGATCAAATTCGCCCGCAGAATGGGCATTCAGTGGCACGTGCTGGTGGATGGCGATGAGGCAGGCAAAAAGTATGCCGCGACCGTGCGCGGTTTGCTCAACAATGACCGGGAAGAGGAGCGCGAGCATCTGACCATGCTGCCTGCCATGGACATGGAGCACTTTATGTATCGTCAGGGATTTGCAGACGTCTTTCATCGCGTGGCGATGATCCCGGCGGATGTACCCATGAACATGCGGCGGGTGATCTCCAAAGCGATTCATCGTTCGTCAAAACCGGATCTCGCCATTGAAGTAGCGACGGAAGCGGGAAGACGAGGCGTTGAGTCAGTGCCTGGCCTGCTGCGCAAAATGTTCTCCCGCGTGCTCTGGCTGGCGCGCGGGAGAGCCGACTAGCGTTGGGCTGCCTGAGAAACCTGCTCAGTCAGGCTGTCCAGCAGCGCGTAGCGGCGGCGGTATTCGGCGCGTTTTTTACTCGCTATCTCTTCCATCGGCTTGCGCGGCATGGCCAGCGGCAGCGAGAAGTGGCCGTTCTCCTGCATTTGCCCGCCAATAGAGAGCCAGAAGCCGTCGTAATCTGCCAGCAATTTCCCCTCTTTTTTCCGGCGGTAACGCCAGCTCCGGTAGATATGGGTGGCGTTACTTACGGCGACAATCTGCTCTACCGGGAACGCTGCGCCGAGCGTCATCGCGGCCTCCACCAGCAGACGTTTCGGAAATAGGCCGTGGCACGCTTTGGTCGCGCTCTGAATCAGCTCGTGGGGGATATGCGCCTTCGCGCCCTGTAACCCGCCGATAAACAGGGTGAATTTTCCTTCAAACTGGCACAGCGTGAAGGTGATTTCAGCCAGCGCCGTGTTCTGGCTATCGCAGAAGACGAGGGTCGCTTCACCTTCTTTATCCAGAAACGCATCGGCGCAAAGGCGAACGGTAAAGCGCTGTTCATCTTTGCCGGTTAACGTTAGCAGCGTTATTCCCTGTTTCGACAGATAACCGTTCAGCAGCGCGGCCGGCAGCGTGCGGCTCATTGCCTGATAATGGCAGGTAAGGGCCTGCGTGGCGTTCTGGCGGTTCATCTTCACCGTCAGCCAGGGACGGTGCAGGCGGCACGGTAAACCCGGCTGTACCTGCAGGAGGTGCATCAGGCGAGGCTGCTGCGCCAGGCCTGCAAGCAGGCGCGCGGTGCTGACCGGCGCGGCCAGCGAGCGCAGCATGAACTTGCGTCGATAGGCGGGGTTTTGCCACGCCAGCCCGGGCATGAGGGCACCGGATGCCAGGCTTTTAAAAAGCTGCCAGCCGGATTCAGGCGGCTGCAGATGCGAATAGGGTGTATCGACAATGGAAGACATGTGAGATCCTGCTCCTTTAGGAAGACCGTCATTTCAGCAGGTGAATTGTCAACGTCGTGTAAATAAAGCGGGGCTATTCCAGAAATCAGGGGTTTCGTTGAGGAGTGGTTTAGTTAGAATCAATACTTATGATTGCCAGAACATTTATTTGGAACATTTATGAACCTTAAGGGAAAACGCAGAAAGCTTTTTCTGCTGCTGGCGGCGGTCGCGTTAGTCGGCGCTTACTGGCTCTGGCAGGTGCTCAACGCGCCTGTACCACAGTATCAAACGCTGATCGTTCGCCCCGGCGAGCTGCAGCAAAACGTGCTGGCAACGGGCAAACTCGATGCCCTGCGCAAGGTCGACGTGGGCGCGCAGGTGAGCGGCCAGCTGAAAACGCTGTCGGTTGAGATTGGCGACAAGGTCAAAAAAGGCCAGCTGCTGGGCGTTATCGATCCTGAACAGGCTGAAAACCAGATCCGTGAAGTGGAAGCTACGCTGATGGAGCTGCGGGCCCAGCGCGCGCAGGCGCAGGCGGAGCGTAATCTTGCTCAGGTGACGCTGACCCGCCAGCAGGCGCTGGCCAAAACCCAGGCGATTTCGAGGCAGGATCTGGATACCGCCGCCACCGAGCTGGCGGTAAAACAGGCGCAGATCGGCACCATCGACGCGCAAATCAAGCGTAACCAGGCCTCTCTTGATACGGCTAAAACTAACCTCGACTACACAAAAATCGTCGCGCCGATGGCCGGAGAAGTGACCCAGATCACCACGCTGCAGGGCCAGACGGTGATCGCCGCGCAGCAGGCGCCTAACATCCTGACGCTGGCGGACATGAGCACCATGCTGGTAAAAGCGCAGGTCTCAGAGGCGGACGTGATCCACCTCAAGCCGGGGCAAAAGGCCTGGTTTACCGTGCTCGGCGATCCGCAGACCCGCTATGAAGGCGTGCTGAAAGATATTCTGCCGACGCCGGAAAAGGTGAACGACGCCATTTTCTACTATGCCCGTTTCGAAGTGCCCAACCCGCAGGGCGTGCTGCGTCTGGACATGACCGCGCAGGTGCACATTCAGCTGACCGGCGTGAATAACGTGCTGACCATTCCGCTCTCCGCGCTGGGTGAATCCGCGGGGGAGAATCGCTATAAGGTCAAAGTGCTGCGCAACGGCGAAACGCGCGAGCGTGAAGTGACGATCGGCGCGCGTAACGACACCGACGTGGTGGTGGTGAAAGGGCTGGAAGAGGGTGAGGAGGTTGTCACCAGCGAAAGCCTGCCCGGAGCCGCTAAATGACCGCCCTGCTGGAGCTGAATGATATTCGCCGCAGCTATCCCTCCGGCGACGGCCCGGTGGAAGTGCTGAAGGGCATCTCCCTGCGGGTGGAGGCCGGTGAGATGGTGGCGATTGTCGGGGCGTCAGGCTCCGGTAAATCGACGCTGATGAACATACTGGGCTGTCTGGATAAACCGACCAGCGGCACCTACCGCGTGGCGGGAACGGACGTGTCGACGCTGGACAGCGACGCGCTGGCAAAGCTGCGCCGGGAACACTTCGGCTTTATCTTCCAGCGCTATCATCTGCTCTCTCACCTGAGCGCGGCGCAAAACGTAGAGGTGCCTGCGGTCTACGCGGGCGTGGAGCGCAAAAAACGCCTCGAGCGCGCAAAAGGGCTGCTGGCGCGTCTTGGGCTGGCGGAGCGCGTGGATTATCAGCCGTCGCAGCTTTCCGGCGGCCAGCAGCAGCGCGTGAGTATTGCCCGTGCGCTGATGAACGGCGGGCAGGTGATCCTCGCCGATGAACCCACCGGCGCGCTCGACAGCCATTCCGGCGAAGAGGTGATGGCGATCCTCCACCAGCTGCGCGACCAGGGACATACGGTGATCATTGTCACCCACGACCCGCAGGTGGCGGCGCAGGCCGAGCGCATCATTGAGATCCACGACGGCGAGCTGGTCAGCAACCCGCCGCCGCGTCAGTCCCGCGCGGCGGCACCAAAAGAGGCGCTACCCGCCTCGACCGGCTGGGGGCAATTCTCCAGCGGCTTTCGTGAAGCGCTGACCATGGCCTGGCTGGCGATGGCGGCCAACAAAATGCGAACCCTGCTGACCATGCTCGGCATCATCATCGGCATCGCCTCGGTGGTGTCGATCGTGGTAGTGGGCGATGCGGCAAAACAGCTGGTGCTGGCGGACATCCGCGCCATCGGCACCAACACCATCGACGTCTATCCCGGCAAGGATTTTGGTGACGATGAGCCGCAGAATCAGCAGGCGCTGAAATACGACGATCTGGCAGCCATCCAGAAGCAGCCGTGGGTGAACTCCGCCACGCCTGCGGTTTCGCAAAACCTGCGTCTGCGCTACGGCAATATTGACGTGGCGGCCAGCGCCAACGGCGTGAGCGGCGATTACTTCAACGTTTACGGCATGACCTTCAGCCAGGGGGCAACCTTTAACGCCGAGCAGCTGGCGGGCAGGGCGCAGGTCGTGGTGCTGGATGACAACTCGCGCAGGCAGCTCTTCCCGAATAAAACGAACGTGGTGGGGGAAGTGATTCTGGTGGGCAACATGCCTGCCACCGTGATCGGCGTGGCGGAAG
>CAMKZP010000179.1 GCA_946477805.1 uncultured Enterobacter sp. | reverse complement strand
TGTCTCGTGGGCTCGGAGATGTGTATAAGAGACAGGGTTGGTATTGACGTAGTTGATGATGCTGTCGGCGGTCAGCCACGCGCCAAAGCGCAGGTTGGAGGAGACGGACGCCAGGGAGAAATGCAGCCCCGGGCGGTAAATCTTGCGGCCAAAGAAACCAAACAGCAGCGTGCGTACGGCGGAGTTCACCAGATAGCCGAGAATAGCGGTCATCGCCAGCGGCCAGAAGTGGGCGCTGACCACGGTAAAGGTAAAGCCCGCCAGCACGGCGCTGGTTTCAATCATACCGATCTTGTTGAATTCCAGCTCTTTTTGCATCAGCGCGCGGAACTGCTGCCCGTGCGGGATCGCCACGAACGCAAACGACAGCGTGCGCATCAGCGGCGCGAGATCCGGGTTGTGCAGCACGCGGGCAATGGTCTCGCTCAGCAGGAACACCAGCGCGAACACCACTATCCCCAGCCCGACGTTCAGCCAGTAGAGCGTGGTCAGCTCGAGGTGGCTTATCTCCTTGCGCTGGATAATCGAGTTGGCAATACCAAAGTCAGACAGCGTATCGGCCAGCGCGATGATCACCAGCGAGACGGTCAGCAGGCCGAACTGGTGATTATCAATAATGCGCGCCAGCACCGTCATCTGCACCAGGCCCAGGCCGATGATGACGATGGTGGCCATGGCTGACCACTTGGCGCCGCTGATGGTTTTTTCACGTAAGCTCATCTTAGTACGCCGCTTTGTTCACGAAGCCTTTGAAAACGGTCAGAAAAACAATTTTGATATCGAACCAGAGGCTCCACTCGCGGATGTACTCCAGGTCGAACTCGATGCGTTTTTCCATTTTTTCCAGCGTGTCGGTCTCGCCGCGCCAGCCGTTAATCTGCGCCCAGCCGGTAATGCCCGGCTTCACCTTATGGCGCAGCATGTAGCCTTCAATCAGCGCGCGATACTGTTCGTTATGGGCGACGGCGTGCGGGCGCGGCCCGACGATCGACATCCCGCCGGTAAACACGTTAATGAACTGCGGCAGCTCGTCCAGCGAGGTGCGGCGCAGGAAGTTGCCTACGCGGGTCACGCGCGGATCGTTCTGCGTGGCCTGCGTCACCACCTTGTCGTTTTCCATCACCTTCATGGAGCGGAATTTCCACACCATAATCGGCTTGCCGTCCATGCCGTAGCGGGTCTGGCGGAAGATCACCGGGCCGGGCGAGGTGAGTTTTACCGCCAGCGCAATGCAGCACAGCACGGGGGAGATGAGCAGAAGGATCAGCGTGGAGAGCACGATATCCTCCACGCGCTTGAGCACGCGGTTGATGCCGGAGAGCGGCGTGTCGTAAAGCGGCACGACCGGCACCCCGTTGACCTCTTCGATACGGGAATGGAGGATGTTAAAGGTGAAGACGTCCGGGATCAGGATCACCGAGCAGGTGGTATCCGCCAGCTCGCGCATCAGTTTCTTAATCCGGGATTCGTCCTTCATCTGCATGGCGATGTAGACGTTGTGAATTTTTCCCGCTTTCGCGTCGTCGATAAGCTGCTCGTAGTTTCCCGCCCACTCGGCGGGCACCCCGCCCGGCTTCGCATCGTGATAAACACCGACCACTTCGAAGCCCAGCCACGGCTCTTTGCGGAAGCTGTCCAGCAGCACCAGCCCTACCGGCAAATCACCGGCCACGGCCACGTAGCGGGTGTTGTAGCCGCGGTTGCGCAGCCAGCCGGCACCAAAGCGGATCAAAGAACGGCATACCACCATCCCGACGCTGGTCAACAGGTACCAGCAGAGATAAGTCACCAGGCGGTTATCAAAATCCTGGCTAAACGCCACCAGCCCGGCGCTGAAGATCAGGCTGAGGGTCCAGTTCTGCAGCAGCAGCATCAGCTCGGTGGTCATCTTCACGCCGCGCCACGAACGATAGAAGTCGGTCATCCCACCGATCATCTGAAACACCACCAGCGCAATGAGCGCCATCAGCAGGTGCATGTAGAGGAAAGATTGTCCGCTTACCCGGCACACCGCCCACAATCCGCCGACCATGATGGTGATATCAGAAAATCGCTGCACCATAGAGATTAACGATGCATTCGTTCTCGCTCGGTCGCGCTTTTTTAGATTCGTCATCGTTGTTCCTTTAGTTCAAAACCTTACCTTTCCCCTCACCCTGCCCCTCTCCCCTTTGGGGAGAGGGCTGGGGTGAGGGGCGATGGTCAGGTTTTCGTATTACTGATTCAACAGCGCCAGAATGTCCTTCGTTCGTGCTTCCATCAGCGCCGCGTCAGCGCGGGATTCCACGTTCAGGCGCACCACCGGCTCGGTGTTCGAGGAGCGCAGGTTAAAGCGCCACTGCGGGAACGACATGCTGATGCCGTCCGTGCGGTCGATTTCCAGGGCGTGGAGGGCAAAGTGATGCTCCACGCGGGCAATCGCCTCGGCGGGCTGCGCCAGCTTGCTGTTGATCTCCCCGCTTGCCGGGAAGGCCGCCATGCGGTCGCGCACCAGCTCGCCCAGCGTCTGCCCTTTCAGGCACAGCAGCTCGGTCACCAGCAGCCACGGGATCATCCCGCTGTCGCAGTAGGCAAAGTCGCGGAAGTAGTGGTGGGCGCTCATCTCGCCGCCGTAGATGGCGTCCTCTTCGCGCATGCGCTCTTTGATAAACGCGTGCCCGGTTTTGGACATCACCGGCTCGCCGCCCGCGGCGCTGACCACGTCAACGGTGTTCCACGAGAGGCGCGGGTCGTGAATGATCTTCGCACCGGGGTTTTTCTCAAGGAACGCTTCCGCCAGCAGGCCGACGATGTAATACCCTTCGATGAACTGGCCTTTCTCGTCGAACAGGAAGCAGCGGTCGAAATCGCCATCAAAGGCGATGCCCATGTCCGCGCCGTGCTCAATCACCGCGCTGCGGGTGTCCTCGCGGCACTCCGGCAGCAGCGGGTTAGGAATACCGTTCGGGAAGTTGCCGTCCGGCGTGTTGTGGACTTTGATGAAGGTGACCGGCACGTTCAGCGCCTTAAAGCGGGCTTCCAGCGCATCCACTACCGGGCCTGCCGCGCCGTTGCCGGAGTTGATCACAAGCTTTAACGGCCTGAGGTTCGCCACGTTGATGTAGCCCAGCAGGTGGTCGATGTACTCTTTTTGCAGGGTGATCTGCTGATAGCTGCCGCGTTTCGCCGCGTCCACCGGGGGGAAATCGTTGGCTTCCGCCAGACGCTGCACGTCGCGAAGGCCGGTATCGCCGCTGATGGGACGCGCGCCCTTGCGCACCAGCTTCATGCCGTTGTAGTCCATCGGGTTATGGCTGGCGGTCACTTCGATACCGCCGTCCACGCCCAGGTGGAAGGTGGCAAAATAGATCTCTTCGGTGCCGGACAGGCCGATGTCCAGCACGTCCACGCCCGCGTCCTGCAGCCCTTTTGCCAGGGCCAGCTTCAGGGACTCGCTGGTCAGACGCACGTCGCCGCCCAGCACGATCGTTTTTGGCTTCAGATATTCGCCGTACGCGCGGCCAATGCGCCACGCAATGTCCTCATTCAGCTCTTCGCCCAGCTTGCCGCGAATATCGTAGGCTTTAAAACAGGTTAACTTTTCCATCATGACCCCTTTTTCAGGCAACAGTTGGCCCTGACCACGTAATGGCCAATTTCATTTTTTTCATTCGTAGGCCCGGCTAGCGCAGCGCCACCGGGCATGATGCGAAGGTGCTAGACCCGCCCGTAGCGGTCCTGGAAGCGCACGATATCGTCCTCCTCCAGATACGAACCGGAGCGCACCTCAGGTCGAGCGGAATTTTCCCCGGGTTTTCCAGACAGTGCGTGGCACCCAGCGGAATATAGATAGACTCGTTTTCACCCAGCAGTTTGATTTCACCGTCGATGGTGACTTTTGCGGTGCCCGCCACCACCACCCAGTGCTCGGCGCGGTGATGATGCATCTGCACGGAGAGCCCTTCTCCCGGCTTCACGGTGATGCGTTTTACCTGATAGCGATCGCCGGAATCGATGGAGTCATACTTGCCCCACGGGCGATAAACTTCGCGGTGAATATGGTGCTCATGGCGGCCGTCGGCCTTGATCTGCTCCACCACTTTTTTAACGTCCTGCACGGCGTTACGGTCGGCGATCAGCACGGCATCCTTGGTCTGGACGACCACCAGATCCTTCACGCCCACCGTGGTCACCAGACCGGACTCGGCGTAAACATAGCTGTTTTCCGTTTTGTGGCTAATCACATCGCCGTGATGGACGTTACCCTCCGGGGTATGGGCGCTGATCTCCCACAGGGAGGACCATGAGCCCACGTCGCTCCAGCCCGCATCCATCGGCACCACCACGGCGTCCGCGGTGCGCTCCATGACCGCATAGTCAATGGACTCTTCCGGGCAGGCGAGGAACGCTTTCTCGTCGACGCGGATAAAATCGAGGTCCGGATCAACCACCGCCATCGCCTTCTCACAGGCGCGGAGAATGTCCGGGCGATATTTTTCCAGCTCCTCCAGGTAACGCCCGGCGCGGAACAGGAACATCCCGCTGTTCCAGTAATACTCACCGCTGCCCACGTAGGCCTGGGCGGTTTCAAGATTCGGTTTTTCGACGAACTGCGCCACGTCAAAGGCCACGCTGTCGCCTGCACCCGGCGTCACGGCGCCGCGGCGAATATAGCCGTAGCCGGTCTCCGGCAGGTCCGGCACGATGCCGAAGGTCACCAGCTTGCCGCTGTCGGCGTAAGGAATCGCCGCGCGCACCGCGTCGCGGAACGCCTCTTCCTGCTGAATCACGTGGTCTGCCGCCAGCACCAGCATCAGAGGATCGCAGTCCGGGCTGCTGCGTTTTGCCGCCAGCGCCGCGAGGGCGATAGCGGGCGCGGTATTACGTCCGGCAGGCTCCAGAATGATATTTTCTGTGAGTTTGTTCAGCTGGCGCAGCTGCTCGGCAACGATAAAGCGGTGCTGTTCGTTACAAATCACCACCGGGCTTTCACACTCCACGCCCTGCAGACGGTTAACCGTCGTTTGCAGCATGGTGAGCTCCCCTTTCAGGCAGAGGAACTGTTTTGGATAGAGCACGCGGGACAGCGGCCACAACCGGCTACCAGAGCCACCTGCCATCACAACCGGATACAAAGTGGTATGACTCATGATTTATCCCCGTATATCTGCAATAAATTGGCTCAGCACGCTCTCTTTCTCGAGGGTGCGTTCGGCATATTCACGTGCCACCGTGTTCTCTTTCGGCATGGCGAGCGCCCGTTCAATTCCGCCCACCAGCGCGGAAACGGATTCCGGCTCCACGCACACCGCGATCCCCGGATAGCTGTCGCACAGCTGGCCTAGCTCGGTTTCGGCTTCTGCCGTGATCACCGCGTTTCCGCCCACCGCCAGAATGTTGGTCAGCTTGGAGGGCAGCACCGCGTCCGCCGCGCCGCGCTTTTGCACCACCAGATGGCAGTCGCCCATCTTCAGCAGCGCAGGCAGCGCCTCGTAAGGCTGCAGCGGGAAGAATTTCACGTTGGTCAGGCCGCGAACGGCTGCCATCTTCTCCAGCCGCGCCTTGCCGCCGCCCTGCCCGACAATCACAAACGTCCACGGCCGATCGCTTAGCAGCTGGGCTGCTTCAATCACGCTTTCCAGCCCCTGCTTTTCGCCGATGTTGCCTGAATAAAGAATGATTTTTTGGTCATCAGGCAAACCGAGCCGCGCGCGGAGTTCGCGAGCGTTGTGTTCCGTGACGTCGCGAAAACGCGCCACTTCGGACCAGTTCGGGAAGAAGATCACCTTCTCCGCCGCCACGCCCTTCTCCTGCGCCTTGTTCATCATCGAGCGCGAGATGGTGGAAACGTAGTCCACGTTGTGCAGGCCGCTGCGCTCAAAGGCGCTGGCGAGCTTCGCCACCCTGCCGCCCTTGCCTTTCCCGGCCATTCCCAGGCCGAGCATCGCGTCGACCTCATAATCCTGAATGTGCAGCAGGGTGCGCGCGCCGGAGAGCTTGCCCAGCAGGCGCATGCCCGGCGTGCAGAACAGCGTCGGCACCACGCCGATAATGCGGTCCGGCTTCCAGCGCCGCTGCGCCATCAGCGGGAAAAAGCTGCTCAGGGCAAAGCTGCCCAGGTGAAGTAAACGTTTCAGCGTCGAGGGCTGCTTCGGCACGTACAGCGGGCAGCGCCAGACGGTCGCGGCCCCCTCTTCGCGGCGATAGCGCCAGCTCGAATAACGCTCACCGACCTTCCACTCCGGGTAGTACGGCGGCGCGGTAATCACGCGCACGTCGTGCCCCTGGCTCGCCATCCACTCGACCATCTCGCCGGTGTATTTCCCGATCCCGGTGAGTTCCGGCGAGTAGTTGATTCCATAGACAAGTATTTTCATAGCCCTGGCACCCCGGCCTGACGATCCGCCAGAAAGTACGCCCGACTGTTGTCGTGGACGTTTTCGCTGGCCAGCAGCGCCTCTGGCGCCAGCCAGCGGTAGTCGTCATGCTGAGCATCAGGCAGACGCAGGTCTGCCTCACTCACCTTCAGGCGGAACCCCAGCACGATGTAGTGCGTGGAGAAGCCGGTGCCCGAAAAGTTATCGTCATAGAAGTGCTGCCAGACCCCGTAAAACTGGCCCGCCGCCATCGGCAGCTGCAGGCCCAGCTCCGCCAGAGTGAGGCGCTCGAAGGCATTTGCCAGCGCCTCATCCTTTTGCACGCGCCCGCCGGGCACGAACCAGAAGCCCTGTGCAGGACGGTTGGTTCGTTTCCCCAGCAAGAACTCGCCGCGTTCGTTCTCCACGATCAAATCCATTGAGATAAGCGGAGTGGAACGAACGACCGTGGCAAAATCTTCCTGACTTAAAAACATCATTACCCCCGGAAGCGGTGCTGATTTTCGAGGAACCACTGGTAGGTGCTTGCCAGCCCCTGCTCCAGTGACACCTCGTGATACCAGCCCAGCTGGTGCAGACGGGTGACGTCCAGCAGCTTGCGCGGCGTGCCGTCCGGCTTGGTGGCGTCAAACACCACGCGGCCCTTGTAGCCCACCACCTGCGCGATGGTCTGCGCCAGCTCGCGAATGGTGCAGTCCACGCCGGTGCCGACGTTGATGTGCGACAGCATCGGCTCGGTGTTCTCCTGCCACACCTCGCGATCCAGCTCCATCACGTGAATGCTGGCCGCGGCCATATCGTCCACGTGCAGGAATTCACGCATCGGCGTACCGCTGCCCCACACCACTACGTCCGGCGCGTTCTCGGCGGTCGCCTCGTGGAAGCGGCGCAGCAGCGCCGGGATCACGTGCGAGTTGCTCGGGTGGAAGTTGTCGTGCGGCCCGTACAGGTTGGTCGGCATCACCGAGCGATAGTCGCGGTTGTACTGACGGTTGTAGGATTCGCA
>CAMKZP010000178.1 GCA_946477805.1 uncultured Enterobacter sp. | reverse complement strand
GGTTATATCGATATAAAGCACGTATTCATCTTTTATTTTTCAAATGAAATAATTATTTTTAGCCGTACATAATAATCCGGAAAAATAATTCATGAAAGATATAACTTCCAACTCTATATACGATGTGCATTATGGAATGCATTATAACTTTACGTCCCCTTTAGAAGACGACGTTTTCTTTTCTCTCATACCTGAAAGAAACATACCTGAAACCTTCTCTCCAATCATTGATGAAGTAAATGGTTTGTGCATTGGCTATCTCAATAATAGCCTGTCAGATATTTATGATGTCTATGATTACAATGGATACTCTGTTACCAGGATGGAGCTGCCGTTAGAACATCCATGGTTCGATCCTTTGGATTTTGTATTTGTTGGCGCTTTAATTTTCAAAGCGTTCCGATTTGGCTCATTTTCATTTAAGGCATTAACCCAGCGAGGATTATTTGTCGAGTTAAAATCCTTACTCGGCGAAGGTATCATGAATATCCTTAGAGGAAGGATCAAGGTGGGGTTGTCTCCTGAAGCATTAAAATTTACACCTGCAGCGGCAAAACATATGGAAGAACCTGCCAGGTACGTTCCCGTCTACATCCTGGAAAAAGCGCTTCGCTATGGTAGAAGAATGCCGGACCTAATTCGTAAGTCGGATCTCAAAACGATTCGCTATGAGATAGGTATTCGCCGCTCAAGGTATAATAAACAATTAGGAAGCTATGAGAACAAAGATTATACTCTTGAAGTTATTATCAATGAGAACAACTGGACCATCACGCATTTTGCATACAAATCTTGAGGTAATTAATGTGCTGCAGATAATTAATAATGAAGTCAGCTTAACGATAACACCTTATGAGAAATTGATTAACACGTCCGAACCTGGATTTTATCATGAGTATCTAAATTTGTATGTCGAGTTTAAATCCAAAGGTATAAACCTGGATACAAAATGGAATTGCTTTATCGGGGAACTTGAGGAATTCCATACACGACTCGTGGAATTACGCGACAATAATAGTAACCAAGAAATCACCTTCAGCCCAATGGAAGGAATGATTACACTGATAGTGGGAAAAAACATGCAACCTAATGAGAGTTATTATTTAAAATTTAAACTCTCAACGGAAGTGCGTGCTGAGGTTTTTGTTGAGGGCATTATCGGGATGGATCAAACATATATTCATGAAATTGTTCATGGGGTGCGTCAGATAATCAATTTCTGATCCCCCTCACCAGCTTGAGGACAGGTGTGACGAAGGATAAGAGAACCCTCTCCCTGTTGGGGAGAGGGTTATTGTAATTACTTAGCGTCGGTCGCCGTACCGTTGGCATGCCAGTCAAACACGCCGAACTCGAAGCCCTTCAGATCGCCCTTCTCGTCCCAGGAGAGCGGCCCCATCACGGTGTCGACGGAGTTTGCTTTCAGCCAGGTGGCAATCTCAGCCGGATCGGCTGACTGGTTCAGGCCCGCCTGCAGAGACTGCAGCGCCGCGTAGGTGGTCCAGACGAACGCGCCGCTTGGATCCTGTTTCTTCGCCTTGATCGCATCCACAACAGGTTTGTTCGCAGGCACCTGGTCGTAGTTCTTCGGCTTGGTCACCAGCAGGCCTTCAGCGGATTCACCCGCAATGTTAGAGAGGGAGACGTTCGCCACGCCTTCCGGGCCCATAAACTGGGTTTTCAGACCGGCAGCGCGCGCCTGGCGCAGGATCTGGCCCATTTCCGGGTGGTAGCCGCCGTAGTAAACGAAATCGATATTCTCTTTCTTCAGGCGCGCCACCAGGGTGGAGAAGTCTTTCTCACCGGCGGTAATGCCGTCGAAGAACACCACGTCGGCATTGGCTTTCTTGAGGTTATCCTGCACGGAGCGCGCCAGGCCTTCACCGTACTGCTGTTTATCGTGAACGATAGCGATGCGCTTCGGCTTCACTTTTTCAACGATGTATTTCGCTGCGGTTGGGCCCTGGTCAGAGTCCAGACCGGTGGTGCGCAGGATCAGCTTATAGCCGCGAGCGGTCAGCTCCGGCGCGGTGGCGGCCGGGGTGATCATCAGAATACCTTCGTCTTCGTAGATGTCAGACGCGGGCTGCGTAGAGGAGGAGCACAGGTGGCCGATAACGTATTTGATCCCGTCGTTCACCACTTTGTTCGCCACCGCAACCGCCTGTTTCGGGTCACAGGCATCGTCATATTTTACAATCTGCAGCTTTTCGCCCTTGATGCCGCCCTTGGCATTAATGTCGGCAACCGCCTGCTCTGCGCCCGTAAATTCCTGGTCACCGTACTGCGCCACCGGGCCGGACATTGCGCCAACAACCGCGACTTTAATGTCTGCCTGAGCCATTGCGCTGAATGCCAACGCCATACATCCTGCCAGTAACGCTTTACCCTTCATGTTCATCCTGAGAATCCCCATTGTTCTGGTTATAACGATTGTTGTGATGTTGTTGTGTAGCGCTTTATTTCATTTATAGGCCTGCTGTTCGCGCTTTTTCAGCATACTCTGCTAAAACATACCCGATTTTTATGATTTTGGAATAGCTAATTTGAAATGTATCTATGCTATGCCCGGCAGCGTTTTGCGCCGGGCTTTTGGCGTTAGCGCGTCAGCGAGGCGGAAATAATATCCAGCGCCTGGCGGAACTGCGCTTCGGGGATGGTGAGCGGGTAGAGGAAGCGGATCACGTTGCCGTTCACCCCGCAGCTCAGCAGCAATAATCCCTCCTGCAGCGCGCGCGCCTGAACTTCACGGGTAAATTCCGGCGAGGGCAGCCCGGTTTGCGGATCGTTGAACTCTACCGCCACCATCGAGCCCTGGGCGCGGATGTCCGCGATATACGCACAGCTGTCTTTGGCCTTATTCAGCACTTCCACCAGATGGTGGCCAAGGTGCGCCGCGCGGGTGCAGAGATCGTCTTCGTCAATCACGTCCAGCACCGCGTGCGCTGCCGCAATTGCCAGCGGATTTCCGGCATAGGTGCCGCCCAGCCCGCCGGGCGCGGGCGCGTCCATCACCTCTGCCCGGCCAGAAACCGCCGAGAGCGGCATCCCCCCCGCCAGGCTTTTCGCCATGGCGATCAGATCCGGCTTCACGCAGTGGTTTTCCATCGCGAACAATTTTCCGGTGCGCGCGAAGCCGGTTTGCACTTCGTCGGCAATCAGCAAAATCCCGTGGGTGTCGCACAGGGCGCGCAGCGCCTGCATAAAATCAGCCGGGGCGACGTTGAAACCGCCCTCCCCCTGAACCGGTTCAAGGATAATGGCCGCCACCTGATCGGGCGCGATATCCGCTTTGAAGATGCGCTCGAGGCTTTTAATGGCGTCCGCCGAGCTGATGCCGTACAGGTCGTTGGGGAATTGCGCATGATAGACGGAACCGGGGAACGGGCCGAAGCCGAGCTTATAGGGCGCGACTTTGCCGGTCAGCGCCATGGTCATAAAGGTGCGGCCGTGAAAGGCACCGCCAAAGGTGATAAGGCCGGGACGCCGGGTCCAGGCGCGGGCAATTTTGACCGCGTTTTCGACGGCTTCCGCGCCCGTTGAGAAGAAGGCGGTTTTGACCGGGCCGTCAATCGGCACGCGCGCGTTGATGCGCTCGGCAAGCGTCACATAGCCTTCGTAAGGGACGATTTGATAGGCAGTATGGGTAAAGGCGTGAAGTTGTTTTTCGATGGCGGCAATAACTTTAGGATGGCGATGGCCGGTATTCAGCACGGCGATCCCGGCGGCAAAATCAATATACTCGTTGCCTTCCACGTCCCACACCGTGGCATTTTCGGCTTTATCGGCATAAAAGTTACACATGACGCCGATGCCGCGCGGCGTCGCCTGTAAACGCCGGTCGTTCAGTTCGTTATTTTTCACCCTGTCCCCCTGAGAAAGTCGCCTGCTTAGCGCATCAGTAAGTGTTTGCCAGGGGGGAGAAATTCGCCAGAGCGGGCGCTAAAAAAACAAAACCCCCGGACTCTCATCCAGGGGCTCTCTGTAGACTTCGCGGAAATTACGCTTCGATAGCGGCGCGAAGTTTCTTCATAGCGTTCTTTTCGAGCTGACGCACACGTTCAGCGGAGACGCCGTAGCGGTCAGCCAGCTCCTGCAGCGTGGACTTGTTGTCTTCGTCCAGCCAGCGGGCGCGGATGATGTCCTGGCTACGCTCGTCAAGGCCTTCCATCGCAAAGGTCAGCTTGTTCGCCGCCTGGTCTTCCCAGTTGTCCTCTTCGATGCCGTCGGCAAAGTTAGAGGTTTTATCCTGCAGGTACAGGACCGGGGCCATCGGCTGGCTGTCAGAGGCGTCATCGTCGGAGGACATATCAAACGTCATGTCCTGCGCGGCCATGCGGGACTCCATCTCACGGACGTCTTTGCTGGATACGCCCAGCTCGCGCGCCACCATTTCTACTTCATCCTGGTTGAACCAGCCCAGACGCTGCTTGGTTTTACGCAGGTTGAAGAACAGTTTGCGCTGCGCTTTGGTCGTGGCGACTTTCACAATACGCCAGTTACGCAGGACGTATTCGTGAATTTCTGCTTTGATCCAGTGCACGGCGAAGGAGACCAGTCGCACACCCACTTCCGGGTTAAAGCGACGTACAGCCTTCATCAGGCCAATGTTACCTTCCTGAATCAAGTCCGCCTGCGGCAGGCCGTAGCCCGAGTAGTTACGAGCAACGTGAACAACAAAGCGCAGGTGAGACAGGATCAGCGTCTTAGCTGCTTCCAGATCGCCCTGGTAATGCAGCTTTTCAGCAAGCTCCTTCTCTTCCTCGGCCGTCAACATCGGCCAGGTGTTCGCAGCCCGGATGTAAGACTCCAGGTTACCAACAGGGGCTAAAGCTAAAGTTTGCATTTCTTTGGTCATTCATTCCTCTCAATGTTTCTTCTGGTCCAGGTTATCCCCATCAGGCAACAACCATGCCAAAGCGTTTGAGCAGCGAGATTAGCATTCACTCTTTTATCAGACAGTGATTTTATCCACAAGTTCCGGCTGCAACAGTGAATAAATTACGCACAAAATGTGACATGAAGATGATTACAGGGGAAGAGACAACAGGGACGCTTTCCCTGCAGAGCGAACATCTCGGTGCAGGGAAAGATTATATCACGCTTTTATTAGTCGGGAGTAAAGTGGCGTAAATGTTGAACCGTCGCCAGCCATGCGGCAATCCAGCCGATCATGGAGCAGACCAGCAGCAGCAACAGGCACTCATCGAACCCTAACCCACTGATATCAAACTTAGTTCCGAAAACCTGCGCCACGTCGGTGACGGCAGAGGAAAGCCGCATCACCAAAATTTCTGACAATATCAGTGAAAGAAATGCGCCGGAAAAACCGAGCAGTGCGCCGCCGTAGAGGAACGGACGCAGGATGAAACCATCCGTCGCGCCAATCAGTTTCTGCACGTTGATGGTGTCGCGACGGGCGAAGATGCTCAGACGCACGCTGTTACCGATGACGAGGAATACCGCCGCCACCATCAGCACGCCGATCATCGCCGCCACGCGCCCAACAAGGCCGGTCAGGGCAGCCAGACGCGCGAACCAGCTGTCGTCCATGCGCACTTCGTCGATCCCGTTGATACGGGTGATGCGGTCGCGCAGGGTGTTAAGCGAATCGGTGCCCTGGAAATCGAGCTTCGGGATCACCACGGCCACGGCGGGCAGCGGGTTCTCTTCCAGCATATCCAGCGCGCCGCCAAAGCCTGACCAGTTGCGGAACTCGCCCAGCGCTTCATCGCGCGAGAGGTAGTTCACCTTCTCCACGCCCTGCTCGGCCTGGATTTGCCCGACCACCTGCGCGGCGGCGTTATCGTCGAGCGCTTTATCCAGATAGACGGTGATCTGCGGCGACGGATAATACTGCGACGCCGCCTGGTTCACGTTCTTGTAGACCATGTAGCAGACGCTTGGCAGCGTCAGGGAGATGGCGATGACCATCACCGTCAGGAACGTCGCCAGCGGCTTGCTTTTTAAATCCTGCAGCGCGCCGTGGAAGGCGTAGCGCACCTGCTCGTTAAAGACGTTGGTTTTGCGGGAGTTTGGCTTCGGCGCGGCTTTCGCACGCTTTGGCGCATTGCGATTACCGTCACCGCCACCCTGCGGCTTGCGGAAACGGTCAAAGCGGTTTCCGAACTGCCGAATCTGGTTTATTGCATCACGCTTGTTCACCGTGGCCTCCGTGCAAATGCCCGTCACTCAGGGTCAGCATGCGGTACGAACGACGGGAAATCAGCCCCATGTCGTGCGTCGCCATCAATACCGTTACCCCCACGCGGTTAAATTCCTCAAACAGACGCAAAATCCCTTCGGACAGGGCATCGTCCAGGTTACCGGTCGGTTCATCCGCCAGCAGCACGGCAGGCTTGTTGACCACCGCACGGGCAATGCCCACGCGCTGCTGTTCACCACCGGAGAGCTGGATCGGGAAATTCTTCGCTTTGTCCAGCAGCCCGACTTTGTCCAGCGCCGCAGAGACGCGGCGGCGGATATCATCGTAGCTGGCACCGGCAATAATCAGCGGGATAGCCACGTTATCGAAAACGGTGCGATCCATCAGCAGGTGGTGATCCTGGAAAATCATGCCGATCTGACGACGCAGGAACGGCACTTCGCGGTTTTTCAGGCGGCTGATGTCGTGGCCGCTGAAAAAGATTTTCCCGGCGCTTGGCCGTTCGATCCCACAGATAAGCTTGAGCAGGGTACTTTTCCCCGCGCCGGAATGGCCGGTCAGGAATGCCATCTCGCCCGGTTGCAGGTGGAACGTGACTCCCTGCAGCGCTTGTCTCCCACCGAGATAGGCCTTGCTGACGTGTTCAAAGCGAATCATTGTTAGTCCTCTCGGGCAAATAATGCCTCAATAAAGTCGTCCGCCTTAAACGGACGCAAATCCTCAATACGCTCGCCCACACCGATGTAGCGGATAGGAATGCCGAACTGGTCGGCCACGGAGAAGATCACTCCGCCTTTGGCGGTGCCGTCCAGCTTGGTCAGCGCGATCCCCGTCAGTCCTACCGCCTCATGGAACAGTTTCGCCTGGCTAATGGCGTTCTGCCCGGTGCTGGCGTCGATAGTCAGCATAATTTCATGCGGTGCATCTTCGTCCAGCTTCTTCATGACGCGAACGATTTTCTTCAGCTCTTCCATCAGGTGCGATTTATTCTGCAAACGCCCTGCGGTGTCGGCAATCAGCACGTCCACGTTGCGCGCCTTCGCCGCCTGGATGGCGTCGAAGATCACGGATGCGGAATCTGCGCCGGTATGCTGGGCAATCACCGGAATATTGTTGCGCTGGCCCCAGACCTGCAGCTGCTCAACCGCCGCCGCACGGAAGGTATCGCCCGCCGCCAGCATCACCGATTTACCCTGCTGCTCGAACTGCCGCGCCAGCTTGCCGATGGTGG
>CAMKZP010000177.1 GCA_946477805.1 uncultured Enterobacter sp. | reverse complement strand
ATTATCACGGGGAGGAAGGGGGCAGAAAGAAAACAGCCAGCGAATTCGCTGGCTGCTGGGTTATGCGCTGGTGGTGCTGGACTGTTTCTGAAACAGCTCCCGGAACACCGGATAGATGTCATCCTGATCGCGAATATGCTGCATCGCGAAATTATCAAACATGGACTGCAGATGTTCATATTCACGCCACAGCGTCTGGTGCGCACGACGCGTGATCTCGATATAGCTGTAGTAACGCACCACCGGCAGAATTTTCTTCGCCAGGATCTCGTGACACAGCGGCGAATCGTCCGCCCAGTTGTCGCCATCGGACGCCTGCGCGGCATAAATGTTCCACTGCGCCGGGTCGTAACGCTCTTTTACCACCTCATCCATCAGCTTCAGGGCGCTGGAGACAATGGTCCCACCGGTCTCTTGCGAGTAGAAGAACTCGTGTTCATCCACCTCTTTGGCCTGGGTGTGGTGGCGGATATACACCACCTCTACGTTCTTATAGGTTCTGCTCAGGAACAGATAGAGCAGGATGTAAAAACGCTTCGCCATATCCTTGGTGGCCTGGTCCATCGAGCCGGAAACGTCCATGAGGCAGAACATCACCGCCTGGCTGGACGGCTCGGGACGTTTTTCGTAATTCTTGTAGCGCAGGTCGAAGGTGTCGATAAACGGCACCCGCTCAATTTTCGCCCTCAGTTCAGCTATCTCTTTTCGCAGGCGCTCCTCTTCCAGCAGCTGCGCCGGTTCGGTGTTCTCCACCACCTTCAGGCTGGTTTCAAGCTCGCGCAGCTCGCGCCGTTTTCCCGCCGTCATCGCCGTACGGCGCGCCAGCGAATTCTGCAGCGAACGCACCACGCTGATGTTGGCGGGCACGCCGTTGGCGGTATAGCCCGCGCGATGAGTTTTGTATTCATTGAGCTGGCGGTGCTGGTTCTTTTTCAGATTAGGCAGGGCCAGATCTTCAAAGAGCAGGTCGAGATACTCGTCTTTGGAGATCTGAAAGACGAATTCATCCTGGCCTTCACCGTCCTGGCTGGCCTGGCCCTGACCGCTCCCCGAACCGCCGCCGCCGCCCTGCGGGCGCTCGATTCTGTCGTTCTGCACGAAGTGGTCATTACCAGGGTGTACGCGATGGCGCAGGCCGCCTCGCCCCTGATGAAACATCGGTTCGCTGATGTCATCGGTAGGGATGGAGACAGACTCGCCGCTGTCGACGTCGGTCACCGAGCGTTTGTTGATGGCCTCGGAGATCGACTGTTTAATTTGCGATTTATAACGGCGCAAGAAGCGCTGGCGGTTCACCGTGCTCTTGTTTTTGCCGTTAAGACGCCGGTCAATAAACCAGGTCATATATCCCCCGTACTGCATTTGCCAACTTGCAGCGTCCGTAAGTGCCGGACATTTTGTTGGCCCGGCAGGCGCGAGCGCCGCCGGGCACTTGTATTAAGACGATTTACGCACCCGCAGATACCACTCGCAGAGCAGGCGAACCTGTTTGCGGGTATAGCCTTTCTCCATCATGCGGTCGACGAAATCGTCGTGCTTTTTCTGCTCGTCGGTTGAGGTTTTGGCGTTAAACGAAATCACCGGCAGCAGCTCTTCGGTATTGGAGAACATTTTTTTCTCAATAACCGTGCGCAGTTTTTCGTAGCTGGTCCAGTTAGGGTTGCGTCCGTTGTTGTGCGCGCGGGCGCGCAGGACAAAGTTCACAATCTCATTACGGAAGTCTTTCGGGTTACTGATCCCGGCAGGCTTCTCGATTTTTTCCAGCTCCGCGTTGAGGGATTCACGGTCAAACAGCTGGCCGGTATCCGGGTCGCGGTACTCCTGATCCTGGATCCAGAAGTCGGCATAGGTGACGTAACGGTCGAAGATGTTCTGCCCGTATTCCGAATAGGATTCCAGGTAGGCGGTCTGAATCTCTTTGCCAATGAACTCGGCGTATTTCGGGATCAGGTAGCCTTTGAGGAACTCAAGGTAGCGTTCAGCCAGCTCCTGCGGGAACTGCTCGCGCTCGATTTGCTGCTCCAGGACATAGAACAGATGCACCGGGTTGGCCGCCACTTCCGCGTGGTCAAAATTAAAGACGCGGGAGAGGATCTTAAACGCGAAGCGGGTGGAGAGGCCGTTCATCCCCTCGTCGACGCCAGCGTAGTCCCGGTATTCCTGGTATGATTTGGCTTTAGGGTCGGTATCTTTCAGGCTTTCACCATCATAGACGCGCATTTTTGAGTAGATGCTGGAGTTTTCCGGCTCTTTCAGGCGCGACAGGATGGAGAAGCGTGACAGCGTTTCCAGGGTGCCGGGTGCGCACGGAGCATGCACCAGCTCGCTGTGGTTGAGCAGCTTCTCGTAAATTTTGATCTCTTCCGAGATCCGCAGGCAGTAAGGCACTTTGACGATGTAAACGCGGTCAAGGAACGCCTCATTGTTTTTGTTGTTACGGAAGGTCACCCATTCTGATTCGTTCGAGTGCGCCAGAATGATGCCGTTAAACGGCAGGGCAGAGATCCCCTCCGTACCGTTGTAGTTCCCTTCCTGAGTGGCGGTCAGCAGCGGATGCAGCACCTTAATAGGCGCTTTGAACATCTCGACGAATTCCATGATCCCCTGGTTTGCGCGGCACAGGGCGCCGGAATAGCCGTAGGCATCCGGATCGTTTTGCGCGTGGTGCTCCAGCTTACGGATATCCACCTTGCCGACCAGGGCTGAAATGTCCTGGTTGTTCTCATCGCCCGGTTCCGTTTTGGCGATAGCAATCTGTTCCAGAATCGACGGCCAGACCTTAACGACGCGGAATTTGGTGATATCCCCGCCAAACTCGTGCAGGCGTTTCGCCGCCCACGGCGACATAATGGTGCCGAGGTAGCGGTGCGGGATGCCAAACTCTTTATCCAGAATCTGCGCGTCCTCCTGCGGATTAAACAGGCACAGCGGGTGATCGTTCACCGGGCTGCGCTCGCCGTTGGCGCTCAGCACGTAAATAGGCACGCGCTGCATTAGCGCCTTCAGGCGTTCGGCAAGGGATGATTTACCGCCGCCTACGGGGCCGAGTAAATAGAGGATCTGTTTCTTCTCTTCCAGACCCTGGGCCGCGTGTTTCAGATAGGAGACAATCTGCTCTATGGCATCTTCCATGCCGTAGAATTCTTCAAACGCGGGATATCGGGCGACCACCCGATTCGAAAAAAGACGGGAAAGCCGGGGCTCAAGGGCAGTGTCAACCATGTTTGGTTCACCGATAGCCATCAATAGCCGTTCTGCCGCGTTGGCATAGGCACTGCGATCTTGCCGACAAATGGTAAGAAACTCCTGCAGTGTGAACTCTTCGTCCTTGGCAGCTTCATAGCGCTGGCGATAGTGATCGAATATATTCATGGCATGCCGTCCTTTCGTTTTTTAGCACAGGATAAGAGCCGTTCGTATGAGTAATGGAGGCTCCCGGAAGAGAATTTCTCACACCTCACTGCCAGAGCAGCAACCTGTGTGCCAGGTCCGACGCTAAGAAGTGCGGGGGTTCAGCAAAATCTCTTCTTAAATTAAAGCGTAGATGGCATTTGCAAAACTTGCATGCCGATAAAATCTACTTTCAATGACATATCAATAACTCATCCAAAATATGCCGCTCTTGTTATAAGGCCCGTGTGCCGTTTTCATGCGCTGGTCACATAATTGAAAGCAGGGCGTAATCTGAAAGTTGAAAAATGACGGGTTAATCAAAGTGATTAGCAGGCAAAAAATTTTGGGATGTACGCGAATGGCGGTTACACTTCACCCGCTGATTATTTGACTACAGGAAAGAATGGATTGTGACCAAACTCAAACTTCTGGCATTGGGCATCCTTGCCGCTACCGCAGTAAGCACCGCACAGGCGGAGAGTCAGTGGACTGTTGGCGCGGGCGCGGGTGTGATCAACAGCCCGTACAAACAGTATGACCGCGATGTGTATCCCGTTCCCGTTGTCACCTATGAAGGCGATAACTTCTGGTTCCGCGGCTTAGGCGGCGGCTACTATTTGTGGAACGATACGGCCGATAAACTCTCCATCATGGCCTATTACGACCCGACGCACTTTAAGCCGGGCGACAGCGACAGCAACGCGCTGCGTCAACTCGACAAGCGTCGTAGCTCGCTGATGGCGGGTCTCTCTTACATTCATAACACCCAGTACGGCTTCCTGCGCACCGCGCTGGCGGCAGATACCCTGGACAACAGCAACGGCTTCATCTGGGATCTGGCCTGGCTCTACCGTTACACCAACGGCGCGCTGACCCTGACGCCAGGTATTGGCGTGCAGTACAGCAGCGAGAACTACAACGACTATTACTACGGCGTCTCCAGACAAGAGTCCCGTCGCAGCGGCCTGAACAGCTACAGCGCGGATGACGGCTGGGATCCGTACCTGGAGCTGACCGCGAGCTATAACTTCCTCGGCGACTGGAGCGTTTACGGCACCGGCCGCTACACCCGCCTCAGCGATGAAGTTAAAGACAGTCCGATGGTCGATAAGTCCTGGACAGGACTCTTCTCCGTGGGCGTGACCTACAAATTCTGATTGCGCACTGTTACAGTGCATTCAGTGCATGAAAACGGGGCGCTTGCGCCCCGTTTGCTTTTGGGTGGTGCAGAAGATCGGCGTGGGACACGCGCGGTCTCTTAGCGCTTCACAATCCCGATCGTCTGTCCCAGACGCGACGGTTTTTCTTCACTCGCTTTCTGCAGCTCGGTCACGCACGCCGTCTCCACGCAGACAAAGGTTTTGTACCCGTCGTCAGGGATGTCCGCCATGCTGACAGAGAGCGCCGGGCCCGGGTTCCAGCCCACCACGTTACTGTGATGATGATGGACCACTTCAATGCCGCGATTCAGCGCGCTGTCGTGGATCACGCTGCAGGCTTCAGGATGCAGGTATACGCGGTCAGTACGGTCCGGGAAGGTCTGCACGCCATCGCTCAGTTTTCCTTCTTTGGCGTTATCCACTTTGTCGATAAAGGTATCGCCAAGGCCGCTCACTTTAACCGCATTAATGTCGCCGACGTTGAAATAGGTGTGCAGGGCGGAAGAGGTTTCGAATTCGCCGTGCGCTTCCAGTTCAATCTCGCAGGTTTTAGCCAGCCTGAAGCGGGCGTACAGGGTGAAATCGTGCGGCCACAGGGCGCGGGTTTCATCATTCGCCTGCAGCTCGAAGGTCAGCACTGCGCCGTTATCGTCTTCGTTGTGCGCTTTTAGCGTCCACTGCTGATTGCGGGCGAAACCGTGCGCTGGCAGGCCCTGCTGCTGCGCCGGGCCAAACCACGGCCAGCAGACAGGAACGCCACCGCGGATCGCCGCCCCTTTTTTAAATGAGGTTGCGTCGCTCAGCCACAGGCCTTCCTCTTCACCTTCGGGTTTCCAGGAGAGCAGGTGGGCGCCGTTCAGGGCTACGGAGGCTTTTACGCGCGGGTGGTCAACGACAATAATGTCCGCGCCATCAATCTGGCGGCGGGAGAGCACAGGGGTAAGTTGTTCGACTACCGGAAGTGCAAAAATTTTTTTAATCATTAAGCAATCCTCTGTCTTGAAGCAATAAAAAAGGCGACCGAAGTCGCCTTTTTGGATCAGATTCTCATCTCAACTTATTTGGAGATGTGAGCGATCAGGTCCAGTACTTTGTTAGAGTAGCCGGTTTCGTTGTCGTACCAGGAAACCAGTTTAACGAAGTTGTCGTTCAGCGCGATACCCGCTTTAGCATCGAATACTGAAGTGCAGATTTCGCCGTTGAAATCGGTAGATACAACGTCGTCTTCGGTGTAGCCCAGAACGCCTTTCATTGCGCCTTCGGAAGCAGCTTTGATTGCTTTCTTAATTTCTTCATAAGAAGCAGCTTTTTCCAGACGAACGGTCAGGTCAACAACGGACACGTTAGGAGTTGGAACGCGGAACGCCATACCCGTCAGTTTGCCATTCAGTTCTGGCAGCACTTTACCTACCGCTTTAGCAGCACCGGTAGAAGATGGGATGATGTTCTGAGCCGCGCCACGGCCGCCGCGCCAGTCTTTGTGAGACGGGCCATCAACGGTTTTCTGAGTTGCGGTGGTAGCGTGAACGGTGGTCATCAGGCCTTCAACGATACCGAAGTTGTCGTTGATAACTTTAGCCAGTGGTGCCAGGCAGTTGGTGGTGCAGGATGCGTTAGAAACGATATCCTGGCCAGCGTAAGTTTCGAAGTTTGCACCACGAACGAACATTGGGGTGTTGTCTTTGGATGGACCGGTCAGAACAACTTTTTTCGCACCCGCGGTGATGTGTTTACGCGCGGTTTCGTCGGTCAGGAAGATACCGGTTGCTTCAGCAACAACGTCAACACCGATTTCGTTCCATTTCAGGTTAGCTGGGTCTTTTTCAGCAGTAACGCGGATGGTTTTGCCGTTAACAACCAGGTGGCCGTCTTTCACTTCAACGGTGCCGTTGAAACGACCGTGAGTTGAGTCGTACTTCAGCATGTACGCCATGTATTCAGCGTCTAACAGATCGTTGATACCAACGATTTCGATGTCAGAACGTTCCTGAGCAGCACGGAAAACAATACGGCCGATACGGCCAAAACCGTTGATACCTACTTTGATAGTCATATATTCCACCAGCTATTTGTTAGTGAATAAAAGGTTGCCTGTAAAATTACAAAAACCTTACGCAGCGTCAAGCGGAATCGTGTCAATCATTGCGACAAATCAATCCTGTGACTAACGTTTGTGCGACTGACTCGCCTCACTTTCCCTTTGAGCTAGCAACCACATGGGGGCTGCGCCCGGAATTTTAAAGGGCCAGCAGGATAAAAGTGTGAATCAGATCACAATTGCCTGACCGCCGTTTCGAGACACATAAGTTTAGAACAAAAGTGCACGCGCTGGTGTTAATGTTTTGTTAGAATCTGGGTTAAAAGATGTCTGTTTCTACAGCGAGATGTAAGCATATGTCGAACCAACGTAACCCCGACGATTTGAAAAAAAACCTCACTGAAATGCAGTTTTACGTGACGCAGAATCACGGCACGGAGCCGCCGTTTACCGGGCGTTTGCTGCACAATAAGCGCGAGGGCGTCTACCACTGCCTGGTGTGCGATGCGCCGTTGTTTAATTCCCAGACTAAGTATGATTCCGGCTGCGGCTGGCCAAGCTTTTATGAGCCGGTTAGCGATGACGCGATCCGCTATCTGACCGACTCCTCGCACGGAATGGTGCGCACCGAAATCCGCTGCGGAAACTGTGACGCCCACCTGGGTCACGTTTTCCCGGATGGCCCTCAGCCAACGGGCGAGCGTTTCTGCGTGAATTCCGCGTCAATGAGCTTCACCGATGATGAAAATGGCGACCAGACTCAGGGTTGAAAAAACGATTCAGCAAATTATTCCAAGCGGAGTGGAGCGGAAGA
>CAMKZP010000176.1 GCA_946477805.1 uncultured Enterobacter sp. | reverse complement strand
GAGATTTCTGCCTGTCTCGTGGGCTCGGAGATGTGTATAAGAGACAGCCCCAGGCCAGCATGATAAACAGGGAGAGGACCAAATGCCGCACGGAGCGCCGCATCAGTGGCCCGTCAGCAGCTGGTTATCCAGCGCGAAATGCACCAGCTCGATGGTGCTGCTGCACTGCAGCTTGCCCAGCACGTTGGCGCGATGGACGTGCACCGTTTTGTGGCTCAGCGAAAGCGCGTAGGCGATCTCCTTTACGCTCTCTCCTTTTACCAGCAGGTCGAACACCTCGCGTTCGCGCGGGGTCAGCGCCTCCAGCACTTTTGGCGTTGGCTCGCCGCCGCGCAGGGCTTTAACCGCATCGGCACACAGGTAATGGCCGCCCATCCCCACGGCGCGCACGGCCTGCACCAGCTCTTCCGGGCCGCAGCGTTTGGTGAGATAGCCGCTGGCGCCCGCGTCGAGGGCGCTTTGTACGAAGGCCGGGGTGTCGTAGATGCTCAGAATAATGGCGCGAAACGTTGGCCGCTGCTGGCGCAGGCGCTTGAGCAGGCTGAGCCCGTTTTCGTCCGGCATGGCGACGTCCATCACCGCCACGTCGACGTCGTTGCGCGACAGCACGGGCCACGCCTCTGCGGCGCTGCTAAACTGGCCCTCTACCACAACATCGTCCTCCAGACTTAACAGCTGGGCGAAACCGGAACGTACCACCACGTGATCGTCCACCAGCACCACTTTGATCATCTCGACACCCTTTGCACATGCGTTGACCTATGATGCCCGTTGCCGACGGGCTGGCAATCCTGCGGCTGCGGTTATGTAACCGATGTAACAAAATTGCAATAAAGCCGCTTGCCGCTTTTTAACTATCCTTTGCCACTTTTTTTCTAAAAACGAATCGTAATGAGCGATGCGTTTTTATTCCTTTATCAAAATTCCCGCGCCGGAAATACTGCCTCCATAACAACAGGGGAGCAGACATTATGGCAATTTCATCGCGGACAACACTTCTCGGCGCGCTGGCGCTGTGGGCATTTCAGGCGCAGGCGGTGGACGTCACCGTCGCGTATCAGACCTCTGCGGAGCCGGCGAAAGTCGCGCAGGCAGACAACACCTTCGCGAAAGAGAGCGGGGCGAAAGTCGACTGGCGCAAGTTCGACAGCGGCGCGGCCATCGTGCGGGCGCTGGCCTCCGGCGACGTGCAGATCGGCAACCTCGGCTCCAGCCCGCTGGCGGTAGCGGCCAGCCAGCAGGTGCCGATTGAGGTGTTCCTGCTCGCCTCTCAGCTGGGGAATTCCGAAGCGCTGGTGGTGAAGAAAAATATCACGAAGCCGGAAGACCTGATTGGCAAGCGCATCGCCGTGCCGTTCATTTCAACCACCCACTACAGCCTGCTGGCAGCCCTGAAGCACTGGGGCATCAAGCCGGGCCAGGTGCAAATCCTCAACCTGCAGCCGCCAGCCATTATTGCCGCCTGGCAGCGCGGCGACATTGACGGCGCCTACGTCTGGGCACCGGCGGTTAACGAGCTGGAAAAGGACGGCACCGTGCTGACCGACTCCGAAAAAGTGGGCCAGTGGGGCGCGCCGACGCTCGACGTGTGGGTGGTGCGTAAAGACTTCGCCGAGAAACACCCGGAGGTGGTGAAAGCGTTTGCCAAAAGCGCCATCGACGCCCAGCAGCCCTATATCAGCAACCCGGATGAGTGGCTGAAGCAGCCTGCCAACCTGGAAAAACTCTCGCGCCTCAGCGGCGTGCCGGAAGCGGACGTGCCGGGCCTGGTGAAAGGCAATACCTATCTGACGCCAGCCCAGCAGGTTCAACAGCTGGCCGGTCCGGTGAATAAAGCGATTGTTGATACGGCCACCTTCCTGAAAGAGCAGGGCAAAGTGCCTGCGGTGGCGGCGGACTATAGCCAGTACGTCACCGATCGCTTTGTGAAATAGGGAGCCCGCCATGCTGAATATCACCAATCTGTACGCCGATTACGCCGGCAAGCCCGCGCTGGAGGATATCAACCTGACGCTGGACAGCGGTGAGCTGCTGGTGGTGCTCGGCCCTTCCGGGTGCGGAAAAACCACGCTGCTGAATCTGATCGCCGGGTTTGTCCCTTATCAGCATGGCGTTATTCAGCTTGAAGGCAAAAAGGTGGAAGGCCCCGGCGCGGAGCGCGGCGTGGTCTTTCAGAACGAAGGGCTGCTGCCGTGGCGCAACGTGCAGGAGAACGTGGCCTTCGGGCTGCAGCTCGCCGGGGTTGGCCGTGAACAGCGGCTGGCAACCGCGCGGGAGATGCTGAAAAAGGTCGGGCTGGAAGGCGCTGAAAAACGCTTTATCTGGCAGCTTTCCGGCGGCCAGCGCCAGCGCGTCGGGATCGCCCGCGCGCTGGCAGCCAATCCGCAGCTGTTGCTGCTGGATGAACCGTTCGGCGCGCTGGATGCCTTCACCCGCGAGCAGATGCAAACCCTGCTTCTGCGCCTGTGGCATGAGACGGGCAAGCAGGTGCTGCTGATCACTCACGACATCGAAGAGGCGGTGTTCATGGCCACCGAACTGGTACTGCTGTCGCCCGGTCCGGGGCGCGTGCTGGAACGCCTGCCGCTGGCGTTTGCGCGTCGGTATGTGGCCGGGGAGCCGGTGCGCAGCATCAAATCCGATCCGCGGTTTATCGAACAGCGCGAATACGTGTTAAGCCGCGTGTTTGAACAACGGGAGGCCTTCTCATGAGCATCGTCTTTGGTGAAAAAACGCGCCGCCCGCGCCTCGCGCTGCGCTGGCCGTTCTCCCGGCAGTTCACCCTGAGCGTGGGTACGCTGCTGGTGCTGCTGGCCGTGTGGTGGATCGTTGCGGCGCAGGCCTGGATAAGCCCGCTGTTTCTGCCGCCGCCGGGACAGGTGCTGGCAAAACTCATCGCCATCGCCGGGCCGCAGGGCTTTATGGACGCGACCCTGTGGCAGCACCTCGGCGCCAGCCTGGCGCGCATTCTGGTGGCGCTGCTGGCGGCGGTGATTATCGGCGTTCCGGTCGGGATCGCGATGGGGCTGAGCCCGACGGTGCGCGGTATTCTCGACCCGCTGATTGAGCTTTACCGCCCGGTGCCGCCGCTGGCGTATCTGCCGCTGATGGTGATCTGGTTCGGCATCGGCGAAACGTCAAAAGTCCTGCTGATTTATCTGGCGATTTTCGCCCCGGTGGCTATGTCGGCGCTGGCCGGCGTGAAGAGCGCCCAGCAGGTGCGCATTCGTGCGGCGCAGTCGCTCGGCGCCAGCCGCACGCAGGTGCTGCTGTTTGTGATTCTGCCCGGCGCGCTGCCGGAGATTTTAACCGGGCTGCGCATCGGCCTGGGCGTAGGCTGGTCCACGCTGGTGGCGGCGGAGCTGATTGCCGCGACGCGCGGACTTGGATTTATGGTGCAGTCGGCGGGGGAGTTTCTCGCGACTGACGTGGTGCTGGCAGGGATTGCGGTGATTGCCGCGATCGCCTTTGGACTGGAACTGGGGCTGCGCGCGCTACAGCGCCGCCTGACGCCCTGGCATGGAGAAATACAATGAGTGAACGTCTGACCATTACCCCGCTGGGGCCGTACATTGGCGCGCAAGTGTCGGGCCTGGATGTGACCCGTCCGCTGAGCGATAACCAGTTCGAGCAGCTGTATCACGCGGTGCTGCGCCACCAGGTGGTGTTCCTGCGCGAGCAGGCGATTACCCCCCAGCAGCAGCGGGCGCTGGCGCTGCGCTTTGGCGATCTGCATATCCACCCCGTCTACCCGCATGCGGAGGGCGTGGAGGAGATAATCGTCCTGGATACCCACAACGATAACCCGCCGGACAACGACAACTGGCACACCGACGTGACCTTTATCGATACGCCACCGGCGGGGGCGATTCTGGCGGCGAAGCTGCTGCCGGAAACCGGCGGGGACACGCTGTGGGCCAGCGGCATCGCGGCATTTGACGCGCTCTCCGCGCCGTTCAAAACCCTGCTGAGCGGGCTGCGGGCCGAGCATGATTTCAAGAAATCCTTCCAGGAGTATAAGTACCGCAAAACGGAAGAGGAGCATCAGCGCTGGCAGGAGGCGGTGGCGAAACATCCGCCGCTGCTGCATCCGGTGGTGCGAACCCATCCGGTAACCGGCAAGCAGGCACTGTTCGTGAACGAGGGCTTTACCACCCGCATTGTGGACGTGTCGGAAAAAGAGAGCGATGCGCTGTTAAACTTCCTGTTCGCCCACATCACCAAACCGGAGTTTCAGGTGCGCTGGCGCTGGCAGGAGAACGACCTGGCGATTTGGGACAACCGCGTCACGCAGCACTATGCGAATGCGGACTATCTGCCGCAGCGAAGGATTATGCAGCGGGCGACGATTCTGGGGGATAAGCCTTATTTTCGTGCGGTCTGATGCCCCTCACCCTAACCCTCTCCCCAAAGGGGCGAGGGGACGGTACCGTGCGGTTTCACCCTCTCCATTTTAAGGAGAGGGCAGGGGTGAGGGTGTGAGATGCACATCAATATACCGCTGATACCGGTTCGCCTTCAGGTAACACAAATCCACCAGCACCAGCCCGTCGATGCAGTTGTTGAACGCCGGATCGCTGCCAAAATCGATAAACTGCACGCCGCCGGGCTCGCACAGCTCGGAATACTGTTTGTAGAGCGGCGGTATACCGCATCCCAGATTGCCGAGCAGGGATTTTAGCTTCGTCAGGTCATCCACGTAATCGACGCCGGTAAACTGCGCCAGCACGTCCGGCAGCGATGCAGGATACGGCTGTCGCGAGGCGGCTAGCGGGTGGCTCGCCGGAAACCACAGGCGGTAAAAGGCCACCAGCAGATCGCGCGCGGCAGGCGGTAAGCCGCCTGAGATTGAAACCGGGCCAAACAGATAGCGGTAGTGCGGGTAGCGCGCCAGATAGGCGCCAATACCCGACCACAGGTAATCCAGACCACGACGTCCCCAGTAGCGCGGCTGAATAAAGCTGCGCCCCAGCTCGATACCGTGCTCAAGCACGTCCTGCATTTTGTCGTCATAGTGAAACAGGCTGTAGCTGTACAGCCCCTCGACGCCGCGTTTTTCCACCTGCCGGGCGGTCGGCATAAAGCGATAGGCGCCGACGATCTCCAGATCGTCGTCATCCCACAGGATCAGGTGCAGGTAATCATCATCGTAGGTGTCGGTATCCCGCCGTTTCCCGCTGCCTTCCTCTACGGCGCGAAACGCAATCTCGCGCAGGCGGCCCAGCTCCCGCAGCAGGGGCGCGTCTTCCTGCCCGCTGCGCTGCCAGAGATAGATGGTTTTGCCGTCGCCGGTTTTACCCAGGCATTCCGCCAGCGCCAGCTCGCGCTTCAGCGTGGCCCTGTCTTCCGGGCGGGCGATGGCGCACTGCGTTTTAAAGACGCCGGGCAATCCCTTGCCAAGACGCATCACGTGCTGACGGCACTGCTCGGCCATCTCACGCGATGAAAGGGTGGGGCTAAACCAGCTGCGCCAGGCAATCTGCGGGCCAATCTTTATCGGCAGCTGGCTGTGGCGGCGGCGGAACATCTGCTGCATCAGCAGCAGCAGGGAGAACGTCGGCGACACCAGCGTACTGACATAAAAGAGCAGGCTATTGTGCGCATGAATATGCACCGGCAGCAGCGGCGCGCGCAGCTTGCCGGCGAGTTTGATAAAGCCCGAGTGCCATTTTTTATCGCGGATGCCTTTGCGCGTCGGGCGCGAGACTTCCCCGGCCGGAAAGAAGATCAGCACGCCCGCGTTTTGCAGATGTTGCTCCATCTGCACCAGCGAGGTTTTTGCCGTCCTGCCTCCCATATTGTCCACCGGAATAAACAGGGAGCTGAGCGGTTCGAGGTGGGTCAGCATGCGGTTAGTGACCACTTTGATATCACGGCGCACGCGCGAAACGGCGTACATCAGCGCCAGGCCGTCGAGGGTGCCCGTCGGGTGGTTGGCAATAATGACCAGCGGGCCGTGTTCGGGGATTTGTTCGAGATCGCGGGCGGAAACGGTGCAGAGAATATCGAGGTGCTCCAGAACGTGCTCCACCATATCCAGCCCCTTCAGGTGGCGGTGGCTTGCGGCAAACTGCTGGAATTCTTCTTCATAGAACAGTCTTTTTAACAGACTTTTTTGCCAGGGGGCGGGCCTCGCCTGAGGCCAAAGATCGTCGAGAACGCTGTCGAGACTAAACATGGTTACTCCTCCTGCCGTCTTGCGAAGACAGTAGAAGGGGCAGATGTCGGTTGTATTGCAGTTTGGTGAAGATTAGTGAAGGAAGTCCAGGCCGGGTGAGGCGCTGCCGCCACCCGGCTCTGAGGCGGATTAGCGCAGAATTTTCTTCTCGGCCAGATCCAGCGCGAAGTAGCTGAAGATCAGATCCGCGCCCGCGCGCTTGATCGCCCCCAGGCTTTCGAGGATCACTTTTTCTTCGTCAATGGCACCCGCCTGTGCGGCGAATTTGATCATCGCGTACTCGCCGCTCACCTGGTATGCGCCCAGCGGCAGCTCGGTGCGCTCGCGGATGTCGCGCAGGATATCGAGATACGCGCCAGCCGGTTTGACCATCAGGCAGTCCGCGCCCTGAGCTTCGTCGAGCAGGGATTCGCGGATCGCTTCGCGACGGTTCAGGGGGTTCATCTGGTAGGTTTTGCGGTCGCCTTTCAGCGCGGTGCCCGCCGCTTCGCGGAAAGGACCGTAGAAAGAGGAGGCAAATTTCGTGGAGTAGGACATGATGGCGGTGTCGGTAAAGCCCGACGCATCCAGCGCCTGACGGATCGCCTGGACCTGCCCGTCCATCGCAGCAGAAGGGGCGATGAAATCCGCGCCAGCAGCGGCGGCGACAACGGCCTGCTTGCCGAGGTTCTGCAGGGTGGCGTCGTTATCCACGCCGTGGTCGCACAGCACGCCGCAGTGGCCGTGGGAGGTATATTCGCAGAAGCAGGTGTCGGACATGACGATCATCTCCGGCACGGCCGTTTTGCAGATGCGCGACATGCGGGCCACCAGGCCATCCTCTTTCCAGGCATCGCTGCCGGTAGCGTCCGTGTGGTGGGAGATACCAAACGTCATCACCGAGCGAATACCCGCGTTGGCGATACGTTCGATCTCACGCGCCAGGTGCTTTTCCGGAATGCGCATCACGCCCGGCATCGCATCAATGGCTTTGTAGTCATCGATCTCTTCTTCAACAAAAATCGGCAACACCAGATCGTTTAAGGATAGTGTTGTCTCTTCAAACATAGCGCGCAGCGCGGGTGACCTGCGCAGGCGACGGGGACGTGCAGTTAAATCGGTCATGGTATGCCTGACGTTTGTGGAACAAAGAGGCTTAGTGTACCCGAAAGCGGGTCAGGGTGTTTTACGAAAGTGGGCATTTTGTTTTAACTCACGCGGCAGGCATCAGTTTGCTGCGCAGTAATATATAC